>JAAERC010000611.1 GCA_024230695.1 Candidatus Zixiibacteriota bacterium | reverse complement strand
GCGGTCTAATATTCCGGTAGTTTAACCCGTTTCCACAGTGCGGCGACATGCCGAGTTTGGAGACCAATTGCGCCATCTGTTCCAATCGATCCAATTCCGTGTCAATATCACCTTTTGATATGGCCTTCGCATAATCGGAACCGTCAAGTTCAACAACATTGGCCCGTCCGCGAGCCGCCGCTTTGATAGAATCAACCTCCGGGCTGACAAAATACCCAACCCCGATTCCAGCCCCGCTGAATTCTTCTGCCGTCGATGCAAAAAGATCGGCTTTTTCCTCAACCGATGTCCCGGATAAAAACGGCATCAAAGTCACCATATGCGGCTTGACTTCTAACACCCGCTCAATTAATTCACTGTCGGGAGCGATCTGCACGGTTAATTTTGATTTAACTGTTTCTTTGAGAATATAAAAATCACGATCACGAATATGCTGACGATCCTCGCGAAGATAACAATTGATTCCGTCGGCACCGGCTAACTCCGCCAGTACCGCGGCATGAGCCGGGTCCGGTTCCTTAATATATTTCCGATACCTCAGCGAAGCGATCAAATCGACTTTTATAGATATTAAAGGCATGAGTACCACCTATTATTTTTTAAAAAGCTACAGAATGAATAATATATATTCAACAAAAATATTATCTATGAATTCAACAACTCAGAAAGCCGAATAAAACTATTTATATCAATTTGTTCGGCGCGACAATTTCTTTTTAGATTTAGTTCTTCCAATATTTTTTCTATTCTGTCTTTTTCAATTTCCGGAAGTTTCGACAGATTATTCACCAACTGTTTTCTCCGATGCAAAAACGATTGTCTGACTATCTTCTCAAAAAACGCTCTATCTTTGATCTGATAGTCCCCATCAGATTTTTCTGGTTTGAAAACCATTGTCGATGAATAGATCTTCGGCGGCGGATAAAACGCTTTTGGTGGAATATCAAAAACCAATTGAACATCAAAAGCGCATTGACAAAAAATTGATATCGGTGCCCAGTTTTTACTCCCCGAACTTGATGATATCCTCTGTGCCAATTCTTTTTGCGTCGTTAACACACCCAATGATATCAAATCCTGATATTGAATCATCCAGTCAAGAAGCGGCGAGGTGATATCATATGGAATATTCCCGATAAGTTTGAATTTACCGTCGAAATATTTTTTGGGATCTGTCTCAAGGAAATTCTGATTAATAATCGTTACATTCTCATATGGCGCAAACTTCTTTTCGAGAACATCAATCAGATCACGGTCGATCTCAAAACTATAAAGCCTCGCACCGGTTTTGGCGATTAACTCGGTTAATGTCCCTCGTCCCGAACCAATTTCAATAATTGTATCATCGCTGGTGATCTCAAGCTTATCTATAATCCTTTTGACATACTTTTTGTCGGCCAAAAAAACCTGTGAAAATCTTTTTTTGGGAAATCTTCCGGGCATAAAGGATAATTTTCCTATCCGCCAAAAGTCTCAACAAGAT
>JAAERC010000610.1 GCA_024230695.1 Candidatus Zixiibacteriota bacterium | reverse complement strand
GCGTTAATTGAATCAGATGCTGACAATATTGTAAATTATTATTATGCCGGTCAGATATCGCTGGCTCAAAACAACTATGAAAAATCAAAGAAACATTTTAAGTGGCTTACAACTGAAGCGGATACGGTATTAGATGGCTGGATGAATCTGGCACGCGTTTATTTTATACAAGATTCAATCATTTTGGCGATCTCTACTTATGAAAAGGGTCTCAGCCATATGCCCAAAATCGAAGACTCAATGGTAATTATTTATTCGATGGCGGCTGCTAATGAAACCCGTGATAGTGTTGACAAAGCAATTGAACAGCTCGAATTTGTTTTAGAAAATCAGCCGACAAACAGCCTGGCTCTTAATTATCTTGGTTATATGTTAGCTGACCGGGGGATGAGACTTGATTATGCTCATAAGCTTATTGTCAGGGCATTGGAAATCGATCCTAATAATGGAGCCTATATTGATAGCTACGGATGGGTTTTGCATCGAATGGGTAAAAATAAAAAATCAATAAAGGTTCTTCTTCAAGCACTGCAATTTATTGAAAATGACCCCGTAATATTTGAACATATTGGTGATGTCTATAATACATTGGGAAATTTCAAAAAGGCTCGCGAATTCTGGGGCAAGGCATATGAGTTGGACCCCGACAATGACTCAATTATGGGGAAATTATATCAGTGATTTCCCGTCTGACATTCAGGCTTTTTCCGGTTATACTTATTTCTATTATTACTTTATTACTATCATGCGCCGAGGTTTCAGGGCCTCCCGGCGGTCCCCGGGATGAAACAGCACCTACTATCAGCTCGACAATGCCAATATCAGGGATGGTTAACGTACCAGTAGGAAATCAAATAACCATCACATTTTCAGAAAGAATTACTACAAAGGATGTCGAAGAAGCAATATTTATTACTCCTCGACCCGATGGCGAGGTAAAGTATTCATGGAAAAAGACTAGTTTATTAATAACACTGCCCAATTATTTTAAATCAAATACTACCTATGTGATTTCAATTGGAACAGAGATGAAAGACCTGCGTGGTAATAAATTAGAAGAATCCTTTTCCTTTGCATTTTCGACGGGGGAGACTATTGCTGAAGGGAGCATCAAAGGTTTGGTAATTCAGGATGATAAACCAACAGCTGGGATTACAATTGGATTATATGACTATTCACTTTTGGATTCAATATTGGTTTCGGATTCATTATATCCACCATACTTGACCCAATCAGGAAAAGATGGTGAATTTGAGTTTAATTACCTGCCAGATGGTAAATATTTTGTATTGGCATTTGGCGAT
>JAAERC010000609.1 GCA_024230695.1 Candidatus Zixiibacteriota bacterium | reverse complement strand
TCTCTATCAGACATATTGTCACGCTGATGCAGGTTGCGGGCGAATATTTCTGCATCTTCGTAAACGCTGCGGTCTTGAATTACGGTGTTGGGGTAGTTTACCATTTGTTGATGGTAGCGCAAGCGGCGCGAAAGAAAAAATATTTGGGAATGGAAACTCCACTGGCGCATATCCTGGTAAAAATCAGCCAAATAGGGGTTATCGTCCACCGCTTCATAAAATGGCGTCCACCCCATGTCGTTGGCCAGTAAATGAGTTAAAGTGCTTTTGCCCACCCCGATATTGCCGGCGATGGCGATGAAATATTTTTTAATCATTGTCTTTCCCCTCCGATTGATTATTAAATTTATGATTATCAAAAAGCCAAGCTTTGATAATTAATTATAATACTATATCTGGGACTTGTAAAATAGAATACTACTAAATATAGTGGTATTTGTCGTAGTGGGGAGGGAAAAAGGTGAATTTTAATCTTAATAATTATTTCGACCAAAAATCGAGACCGCCGCAACCCCATTGTTGCGGCGGTCTCTAAACTTGTGTGGTTGGGATTCTGGTGGCAAATGTCCCAAGCCACTCCTAAAGGAAGTAAGTGATGTTTTTGAGAATCTCGGCAGTTAATTAATTTTTGTCTTGATCATTAGATAGCTTGACAATATTTTCAGTTTTTTGGCCGATTCGACGTTCGGTGCCGGCTAGCAGCCGGGCAAAGTTATGGCGTAGGGCGTAAAACATAATAATAAGATTTAAAACACCGG
>JAAERC010000608.1 GCA_024230695.1 Candidatus Zixiibacteriota bacterium | reverse complement strand
TGAGTGTATTTTTTGAATCATATACCGATTCTAATATGGTTTGAGAATATCCAGCCTTTGCCGTTTTTATAAACCTCAACACGATATAGTCCATTCTTATTTGGCTTATACTCAAGAGAATTCCCATAAGTCTCAGCCAATCTCTGCCCATTACCTATAAGCTTGATCTGTGCTGGAGCAGGAGTGTGGGTATATATAATTGAATCTTCAAAAGAATCCAAACTGCCGCCACAAATTATCTCGTTGGCACCACTTCGGGCACCAAATTCGAAGCCGGAAGCATCACCCCAGCGGTAATTAGAAACAAAAACTCTGCAATCTCTAATTGCCTTAACTATCTGTTTCTGCGCAATAGCAATATCTCTTGATATTTCCTCCGGCAGTAATAAATGCGTTCTTAAAGACTTAAACTGAACTTTATACGGAAAAATAGTGATTCTTAATGGACCGAAACGGTATGGGTGAGCATGAACATCAATTGCCCCCAACCCGGCTATCTTCTTTTTGCCTTTATTCAGAGAATCCCATTTCTTGAGAATTCTATTGGTTGGCGACTCCAATGATTTTCTTGGAGAAAAAAGCATTCTGCCCCAATTTATCCAATTGAGATTTTCCATCCATTCAGACATTTGATTCCAAATCTCAATAGCGTCGTAGCCGTCTGCGTCCCATTCCAACCAGGGATATGAAGGGTACCTTCCCTGCCGTGAACGAATCTCATCGGGATGAGCTATAATCCCCAACGCATTTTGCCTCGCACCTTCGGCAACATACTCCCGTGGGGTAAGTTTTGCATCGAGAACATCTTCGGTCCCAAAGAGTAAATAATGATTAATATCCTCAATATCATTATGCTCGTAACCAATTAAAACCAGAGTATCTTTATAGAATCGCTCCTTGCCGGCTTTGCGCGAGTCAAGAGTCATATGATCAGAGATGAGTATAAAATCAAGGTTTGTCTGCGAGGCTATTTCGGTAACTTCATCCGTTGATTTGGTACCGTCGGACTCAGAGGTATGGATATGAATACAACCTTGATATTCGCAATATTTCCCCGACTTAATCAATACGACTTTCCTTTCTATTTCCACCCGAAGGAACTTTCCGAAATATATAAAGTCCGATAGACATTATCAATACCAATGATAACACTCCTATACGATACGGTAATTTTTCTGATGATTCGACTGAAAGATTTAATAATCCTGCCATAAATTCACCAGCCGGACGAGCCGGGTTAAAGAAATAGACAAGCAATCCCCAGACAATCGGCCCAATTATCGCGGCCGACCTTCCCGATAATGAGTATAACCCAAAAAACCTTCCAAGTTCATGGCGTGGTACCATCTCGGCCAGAAGCGGTCGTGATAATGTCCAGAGTCCGCCCAGAAGTATTCCAATCAATGAACCAAGCAAATAAATGATGACAACATTTTCCGCGAAAGCAAAAAGCGACAATGAAAACATCCATCCCCAAATTACCAGAGACATTAATTTTTTCAGATTCCTTTTTACCGAAAGTCGTCCAATCAGATATGAACCGATCATAGCCGACACGGTTGATATTATCAGAAAAGTATTGATATCCGTGTCCGAGAGACCAATTACCATTGATGAAAATATTCCGATATTTAATATTACTGTCGCGACTGAATCTTCAAAAAAATAATCGGCAATAAGAAATCTTAATACTCCTGGATATTTTTTTGTGTCCTTGATTCCTTCCCAAACATCCAGATACGCTTTTTTGATTCCGCCCGGTGATTTTTTAAATGGTACATCGGTTTCCCTGACAGTTAAAAATAAGGGTAAAGCAAACAGAAAAAACAGAATCGCCGTTGGCAAAAACGATCCACTCTTCCCCCATCCTTCCAGCCAGAAAATATTTATTCCATAAATGTCTCCAGTCACAAATGGTAATACCAGAATCATGCCAACAATCGACCCAAAATAGCCGAGAGCAACACCAAATCCTGAAACAACCCGGGCATCCTTTCCATCAGAAACTGTATATAATAGAGAATTATAAAAAACCAATCCGCCTTCATAAAAGAAATTGGACAAACCAAAAACAATCACTATAGCAATAATCAGACTATTAGGGATAATCGGGATAAGTCCCAGTGACAAACAACTGGCAAATGTAAACAGAAAAAGAAAGATTTTTTTCTTCTGAGATCGATCTGAAATCGCCCCCAATGCCGGCATAATTATACCTGCCAGAAGCATCGAACCAGCATATGATAAATCATAATATAATCCGTCATAATTCAAATCTTCAACG
>JAAERC010000607.1 GCA_024230695.1 Candidatus Zixiibacteriota bacterium | reverse complement strand
TTGCCGCTTCGATAAAAAGTAATAGTATTCTTTATTTCATACACATCTGATATATTTTGATAATATCATTTTTGTAAAGCACTTTTGGATTATAAATACTTTTACCATCGGCAGAATATAACCTTAGCGTATCTTTGGCCATTGCCTCGAATTTGGAATCATCAATTATGCCAACATCAGATAATTTCAAATAACAATTTATTTCTTTCAAAAATTGTATCATTCCGTTAACCGATGCTTTGGCCATTTCGGCTTCATCCATTGATTTTTCATCCGTGCCAAAAAGCTCCTTGGTCATCATGGCATATTTCTCAGGTCGTGATGAATAACTATATTCCATCAAGCGGGGGAGAAGTATCGCCAGTCCTCGGCCATGCGAGATATCATAATAACCGGATAGCGCATGTTCCATCGCATGCAAAGGAAATGATCCACCGCGTCCCAGATTTACTAGCCCCGATAGCGCTATAGTTGACGCCCATGATAACTGTGAGCGGGCGTTAATATCGGAGGGGTTATCAATAACAATCAACAGATTATCCATCACCGTGCGGACAATCGAAAGGGCGAATAAATCCTGAATCGGTGTGTTTTCAACACCGGTGAAAAAACCTTCCATAACATGGCAAATAATATCAACTCCGCCATCAACAGTATAATTCTCCGGAACGGTCAAAGTCAGTTCCGGGTCGATGATAGAAACTTTTGGATATAAAATCGGAAGGAACAATACTGCTTTTTCATGGGTTTCCCAGTTGGTGAAGACACCACCGCAGTTGCCCTCTGAACCGGTGGCCGCCAAAGTCGGGATCTCAATTATTGGCAAAGCTTTGGTTAATGGTTTGGCTTTTTGGCCATGCGGGATCATATCCCAAATGGGAATATTTTCTGCGGCTCCGGCGGCAATTGCTTTAGCGGCATCCATCGGTGAACCGCCCCCAAGACCAATTATCATATCACAGTTGTTTTCACGGGCGATTTGAGCCGCCGTATCGATTGTGGTTGTTCGCGGATTTGGTTCGACTTTATCAAAAACAACAGCTTCTACTTTTTCTTTCTTTAGATATTTAAGCACACGATCAAGAATTTTATATTTTGATGATGAACCTTTGCCGGTCACGATCATCGCTTTTTTGCCAAGAGCTTTGGCCTCGATACCGATTTTGTTTATCTCACCAGGGCCAAAGATCATCTTAATCGGGTTATTGAATACAAAGTTTTGCATCAGTATTATCCTTTATTATATTTTAATATCAGATTATATCTCCCTTATTATAATAGCAAAAGTGCTTTTAAAACAAGGAGATGATTATTTTCTTTCCAATAGCATTTTTAAGTGTATATATTATAACAATTGTAACTGATATACGGGAGCTTGATGGCAATTACTGACAAACATAAAAAAATACTTTTTTTAACTCATAACTATATTCGGCGGAGAGGCGATTATGCAGGAGTGTTTTTACATCTGTTGGCGACCAAACTGACTGACTTGGGTTTTGAGATATCGGTAGTTGCTCCGCATGATGCCGGGACGCCTGAATACGAGGAAATTGACGGGATAAAAATATATCGTTTCCGTTACGCCAACGATAGAGATGAGACATTCGCCTATCGCGGAAATATGCATCGTCAGTTTTTGACTAATCCGTTTAAAATATTCAAATTTATCAAATTTCTAAAAACGTCTTATAGAAAAGCAGTAGAAGTAATCAAAAAAGAGAACATCTCAACTGTTTCGGTCCACTGGGTTATTCCCAATGGGATAGTTGGTTATTTTCTGAAAGATAAATTGGGCGCTAAGATAACTATGTTTCTTCATTCGCATGGTACCGATGTTCGATTACTAACAAGTTATTATTTGATTTATCTGTTTTTTAAACCGGTTATTAATAAATTCAATCGCTGGACAGTGGTTTCCAATTATCTCAAACGTTTGATTCTTGAACGGGATATATATATTGCCGATAAAATTGACGTTATTCCCCTTCCCAATGACGAGACTTTATTTTATCCTGACGAAAATATATCCGAAGACCAAAATTTAATTATTTCGATATCACGGCTTACAATTCAAAAACGAGTTGATATTTTTATAAAAGCGATAGCACTATTAAAAGACCAGTTCCCGAAGCTAAGAGCCGATATCTATGGCGATGGCCCCGAAAAACAGAAGCTATTATCGCTGATCAAGGAAAATAAACTCACTGATATTGTTAATATTATGGCTCCGGTTTCACAGGATAAACTGCGTGATATATATAATAAAGCTGGTATGGTCGTTTTAAATTCGGTCGATGAAGGCTTTGGTTTGATTCTGACCGAGGCAATGCTCTGCTGTCGACCCGTAATAGGAGCCGATTCAGGGGGGATAACCGATATTATTGACGAAAATCAGACTGGGTTACTTGTTGAAGAGAATGATCCCAACAAGTTAGCCGAGGCCGTAAAACAATATCTCAATGATCCTGTTAAAAAAAACAATCTTGCCGAAGCTGGATATAAAAAAGCTCTTGAAAACTTTTCCAGTTTATCAACGGCTAAAAGATATGCCAATTTATTTTGTGAATCAGATAATATCTGAATTTCAAATGGGTAAATTAAACCACTATTTATTCTAAAATGATGTAGAATTACCTTCAAGTTTCAGGGCAAGATTGAGTCATA
>JAAERC010000606.1 GCA_024230695.1 Candidatus Zixiibacteriota bacterium | reverse complement strand
ATCTGGGAGAATTCTTCAACGAGTTCCTGCTTGCCTTTCTGTTTATCTGCCATGTCATTCCCACATGAGTCTGAAATGATTTCTTATTCGGATTCAGAGAGTATTGCATATTATACACCTTAGGCATAAAAGGGGGCCAGTAGCGAATACGATGTTTTGGCTGCCAAAGGCTGACAAATGAGGAAAGGCATTTTGAGCAATCATTAATAGCCACTTCTACCAAATATTCTCTTATAAATACCAAGCCATCAATCGCCACTTCACTTTGATAGGTTTTTTTATCGGGAAACCTGGAGGATTAGAATACCTCTGACCCCCACCAAATGGCATTTTACTCTCAATTGGTCGGTGATCCCACACCGGATATTTATACGGATATTACACGCCCCGCCTTAGGGATTTATGCGCTTTTTATAGTTTATCAGTACCATAGTACCACGCGGATATAAGCGTCCCCAGATAACCATCCATGACGCAAAAAAGCCACGAATATCTATACTCAAGGGGGAGGGTGATGGATAGAGT
>JAAERC010000605.1 GCA_024230695.1 Candidatus Zixiibacteriota bacterium | reverse complement strand
TCATCCGTATCGTCATCATATGCATCTGTACATGTGCTTAATTCAATATCATCTGCGATACCATCCATATCAACATCACCATGGTCGATTATTAATAATGTGTCTTCACCTGAAGTCCATCCATCAACTGATGCTGAGATAGTTGCGGTTTGATCATCATCAATTACCCAGTCATTGATAACATCAATATTAAAAACTGCTGAATTTTGACCTGAAGGGATTATTACAGATTCCGGAACAATAACTTCAGTTATGTCATCGGAGCTTAAACTGATTGTAACATTATCCCCAACCGACTCATTTACAATAACCGTACCCTGATAAGATTCACCGTCTCCTTCTCTTGCATATTCAGGTAAATCCACTGCAATTACGGCGGATTCATCATCATGTATATTTATAGATTCTGAGGCTATTCCGTAAAAAGGTGCTGATACGGAGATACTTACATTTTTTGTACCATCAAGAATAACATCATCTTGAATAGACAAATCAAACACAGCCGAAGTCTGACCTGCCAAAATTGTTATTGATTGAGGAACTTCTATCTCGGAAATATCATCAGATGAAAGCTCAAATACCATATTGTATTTGCTTGGAACCGATAATGTAATTACACCTTGTTCAAATAGACTGATTCTAATTTCATGGATTTCCGGTTCATTGGCTTCATCTTCCAGTTGTTGTTTTGATTTGGTGCATAAAACGGGACAGGCAAAAAATCGGAAAAATCGTTAATATAAGGGTAACAATTC
>JAAERC010000604.1 GCA_024230695.1 Candidatus Zixiibacteriota bacterium | reverse complement strand
TACGGTCAAGAAAATACTAATTACCGAGGCGGTCGAAATTGTTACCGAGTGCTATGTTGGTATAATTATCGATCGAGTAACCAAATGCCCGGTTATTATGGTTTCTGCGGCTGGCGGGATTGATATTGAAGAGGTAGCCGCCAATACGCCGGAGAAAATCCATAAGTTAGCGGTTGATCCGATCAACGGCTTAAAAGCTTATCAGGCTCGCGAGCTGGCATCAAAACTTTACAAGGATATCAAGCTGATCCGGCAGGCGGCCAATATTATCATGCAATTGTATGATGTTTATTGGAGCTCGGATGCTTCACTGGTTGAGATCAATCCTTTGATCACCACTCCTGATGGTAAAGTTTTGGCGATTGATGCCAAGATCAATATCGATGATAATGGATTGTTCCAGCAAAAAGAAATTGAAGCAATGAGAGATATTGATTCTGAAGAACCAGCCGAAGTCAAAGCTCGTGAAGGTGATCTTTCGTTTGTGAAACTTGATGGAAGTATCGGTTGTTTGGTCAATGGCGCCGGTTTGGCTATGGCCACAATGGATCTGGTTAAATATTATGGCGGCGATCCGGCCAATTTCCTTGATATTGGCGGGTCATCCAATCCACAAAAAGTTCTGACGGCAATGAGTATAATTTTGAGTGATCCCAATGTTCGCTCTATTTTGATAAATATCTTTGGCGGAATTACCAGGTGTGATGATGTTGCGGCTGGGATCGTTATGGCTTATGAAGAGTTAAGGCCGGAGATACCAATCGTGGTTCGTTTGACTGGTACTAATGAAGCCAAGGCCCGAAAGATTCTAAAGCAAGTAAATCTGAAATCGGCGGACACTCTTGATAATGTTGTCAAAGAAGCGATCAAACTCGCCAAACTTGATGAGATTGGATAGGGGAGGATATAATGAGTATATTTATTAATAAAAAGACCAAATTGGTCGTCCAGGGAATTACTGGCCGCGATGGATCCTTCCATGCAACTCAGATGAAAAAATACGGCACTAATGTTGTCGGCGGTGTAACGCCCGGCAAAGGCGGTTCAAAAGTATCGGGGATCCCAGTATTTAACTCGGTAGCCGAAGCGGTAAAAGCCACCAAGGCTAATACATCGGTTATTTATGTCCCGCCGCCGTTTGCAATTGATGCTATCTATGAAGCGGCTGATGCAGGCGTTTCTTTGATTATTTGTATCACCGAAGGTGTTCCGGCTAATGATATGATGAAAGTATATAAGTACACTAAACATCGAGGCATTCGCCTGATAGGCCCTAATTGTCCTGGACTTATTTCGACCGATCAATCGAAGGTTGGAATTATGCCGGGCAATATTTGTATCAAGGGTTCAGTTGGTGTTGTCTCACGTTCCGGAACGCTTACCTATGAAGCTATCTGGGCGCTTACTTGCGCCGGGATGGGACAAACGACATGTATCGGAATTGGCGGCGATCAGATCATTGGAACCAATTTTATTGATACTCTTCAAGCCTTTGAAGATGATAAAGCAACCAAAGCAGTTGTTATGATTGGTGAAATTGGCGGAAGTGATGAAGAAGAGGCGGCCAAGTTTATCAAAAAGAAAATGACTAAACCGGTTGTTGGATTTATTGCCGGCCGTACTGCTCCTCCCGGAAAACGGATGGGACATGCAGGCGCGATTATTTCGGGTGGCTCGGGAACGGCTGAGGAAAAAGTCAAGGCTTTAGAAGCGGCTGGGATTCCAGTTGCGGCATCACCGACTCAGTTACCAGTTCTTCTCAAAGAAAAGATTGCAGAGTTGAAGAAAAAAGGTAAAGCACCAAAGAAAAAAGTGGCAAAAAAAGTCGTTAAGTCGACAAAAGCAAAAAAACCAATTAAGAAAACCGCGGCCAAGAAACCGGTAAAAAGATCATTGGCCCAGAAGAAAATATAAATAAACCTAAAACGTCTATGATAGTCTCCAAAGGAGAATTAGCATGACTGATAAAGATCCGAAATCTGAGGGAAAAGCAAAAGATCCTAGGGTTTCGGGAAAAACAGAACCAAAGGCAGAGGCCAACGCCAAGCCCAAGAGAAAGAAATATAAATACGACGGGACAACCCCTCCTTTAAATATATTTCTTCACTGGTGCAAAGCATGTAATCTTTGTATTGCATTTTGTCCAACCAAAGTACTGGAACCGGATCGTGAT
>JAAERC010000603.1 GCA_024230695.1 Candidatus Zixiibacteriota bacterium | reverse complement strand
TCTCATCCAAAGTTGGATCAGGTTAAGGCATGTCGTACGCAAAAAATAGTATATGGAAAGAACTTAGCGTTCACTCAAAAATAACTTTACATTCTTGATGCCGGGTTTAGGGTATAATTCAAAGTTGGAAAGTTCGTATGAGGCATAATTGAGAGAGATGCCATTTTGCTATCCGACACTTTTTCGCCTGTTTTGTAATTCTTTCTAACAAAATGTGATTTTACTTTCAGGCCCGTTGATGTCTTTGTAGTTCGAATCAATTTAAGTGCTTTCTCGTATGTCTCAAGTGGCTCTCCCGCCCAATTCTTGCTAATCTCACTGAAAAGACGATGTTCAATTGGATTCCATTTGGATGCTCCAGAAGGATAATGGCTGACTGTTATCGAAAGGCCGTATTGATTGCATATTTTTGTTTGTAATCGATATTTCCATACACGAGACCTTGCACTATTGCTTCCGCCACTGTCAGCAAGAATATACAACTCCTTTGCATTAGGATAGCGCTTTTTTCCTTCTTCTTCCCACCATTTAGAGATCGAATCCACGGCAAATGCAGGCGTATCGTGTGTGGTGCCCAAATATACAGATCCCAAGTTCGCTATTGTATCATAAATGCCGAATGGAATCCCTTTGCCAACAGAGTATGATGGAAAATCATGGTCATTAACCTTCTTTGATTTACGACGCCATGTAGCGCCTTGATTCTTAAAATTTCCGATATTTTCCTTTTTCTTTGAATCAACACTGATAATTGGAAGATGCCTTTTAGCAAACCTTTCACGTAGATCACCAATATATCCAAATTGCTTATCTCGGTTCTTTTGATCTTCTGCAGTAACTTTCTTTCCTCCTGAAGCAATCTTCTTATGATTGACTCTTAGGGAAAATCCCATATTCTTTAACAGTCTTCCAACAGTATTTGAACTCACTTGGATATCAAGGGATTTAAGCTCGTTGGCTATTTTCTCCATTGTTCTCCGAGTCCACTTAAGACCTGTTATGGGATCCCCAGCCGTTTCATATTTCATCAATGTTTCAATTCGTTCTATAACTTGGGGTATTTTTTTTCCACATGTTTTCTGCCGCCACCTTCCTTGCGAACCCGTTTGGCTTCAAAATCATGACTAAAAAGTTCTCGACGGCCTTTGGCAACAGTATGAGTATTCAAGCCTAACAAATTTGCGATTTGTTGGTCTCCGCCGTAACCAAATTTGAAAGATTCCAGGCCAGCATACAATCGACGCTGCCGTTCATCAAGAATACTAAAAAATAGAACAATAGCAGCCTTTAATTCATGGCTTATTGTTTTTATCGATAAAGTATCGGCAGGGATTGATTCAATATGTTGTCGTAATAAAAGTTGCCGTTCTTGAATAGTGGGATCGGCTGATAGATAGATGTAAACACCTGACATTTTTTCTCTATAAATCATTTCATTTTTATGAAGATGCAATAATGTTTCCTGAACCTTGACTTCCAGTTCTTCTTCGAGTTCCCGAGCGGAGTAACCTATTTCCGAAATATTGATAAAACCTCTTGCGGTTTCCATCAAAGTTCCGTATTTTGAAAATCTTACAGACCTAAAGCTCCACAAACCTTTGATATTGAACTCTGCGATGTCCTCGATCGTGTAGTATTTTCCACGATGAGAATAGCTTGAAAAATAACATAGCTGTTTTAGTTTTCGAAAGGCAGTCATCGTACTCTGAGTACCTAGGGCTTCTTTTATTTCAGCCAAATCACTGACTTTTTTCCGCTTAAATAACGATAGTAGCTCTTTTGCTGAGAAAGTTTCTTTTCGCATAATGGTATCATTCCGTATATTCGATTAGCATTTTTCGGAACTATACCATTATAATTAAATGATGTCAATAAAATCAATTTATCTTTTATGCCTTTATTTTTGGGATATTGCGAGATTATGCCACATCGATAAAGTTATTTTAAATAAGTACCTATTGGTACTATTCGTATTAAAAATGTAATGTTATTGTTGAGTGAACGCCAAGTCAAGATCAAGAAGGTTCATGGGTGGATGGTCGATGGTAATAAATGCAACGCCGCGGTCTACCTTAATTCTTAAGCACTTATAGTCATCGTAGGCCATTTTTGTAACTCCATGTATTATGGTAAAGCAAACAAATGGAGGGGTCAGGTCTCCATTTGACCTTTATTTATGTCAAACGGAGATCTGACCCCATCCCTGTAGGATACCCCAAATAACCTTTCGTTTTATAGCGTTCTTCATTTACATGTATCCTTGGCAATATCGAGCACCAGCCCTGCAAAATTTCGTTTATTACTACCATATAAATCATTTAATATCAAAAGATTACAGCTTTCATCTGGAAACCTTTCCCCCAAAACTTTCTGTGTTTTTGAAAATTAGGAGTTCCCCCTCATTTCAAAAATAAATACATTAAGAGCTTGATTTTCTTTGTAATATCACAACATCTGAAAAGGTTGGGTTCATGGCAAGATATCACAGAAAAAGGTAAATCCGCTGAAAGCCTTCTAAGATTGATATATTCAACAATAAGATCTGAATATTTTTAGCCAGGATTGGCCGATGAAAAAGACTTGA
The DNA here is from genome assembly GCA_024230695.1 of Candidatus Zixiibacteriota bacterium. Next base: position 809 of record JAAERC010000603.1, on the reverse strand, counting down.
AGGTTATGACTTCAAAAAGTATTATGCAATTTCGGTCAGTTATAGCTTATGCCAAGAAATTTTCAGTTTCAACCGGTGCTTTCATATTATGATTACCAAATGATAATGAGAGTATCCTTAAAACCCGAATTTGAGCCGTTTTAGACTGCATAAACCTTTTTAGGTGTGTTCCGTTCTGAGAGAATCGAGGGGGAAGACTGTGGCGGGCAGGGGTTTTCAACTACTAAAGTTGAGTTTCTTAATTGGAGCCGTTGCGGATGCGTTGGTAGCCGTTAACTGGTTTCTCATAGCTTCGGGTGCCGAAATTCCCAATATGATGTGTGGCCTAGTGGGCGCGGGAGTAGAGTACCGATTCGCGATGTATATCTCGGCACTCTTTATGGCTGGTTGGGCCGTCATCCTAGCTTGGGGTTGGTTTGGGCCATATGAGCGAAAGGGGCTATTGCTCATAACGGCAGTGTTGCTTCTTTTGTCGATAGCCTTGGAAATAGTTTTTTACCGCCCGATTCTCGGAGGCTCAGGTTTCATCATCGGAATCGGCGCGAGGGTTGCGTTGATCACGAAGTTTTCTATTAGTTATTTCTATTCGCAGAGTACCGGGGCGAGTGGTTGAGCGATGATACACCTAATAAATGATTGAGCAAGTAGATAAATTATTGAATCTGAGCCCAGCCGACCAAAATCAAGGGCATTTTGTTTCGCGTACCATTTGTAATCATTAATATGTAAAAATTAACGGTTATGCCAAGAAAGCAGTCGTGGCGGCGATGGCAGAAATGCTATGTGTACAATGTGTAAGGTGCAAGATC
>JAAERC010000602.1 GCA_024230695.1 Candidatus Zixiibacteriota bacterium | reverse complement strand
GGGTTATGCTGGTATAGGCCGAATAAATTGTATTTCTTTTCATCCTACAGATTTGAATACAATTTGGGTTGGTTCTCCCTCGGGGGGATTATGGAATACTACCGATGCTGGAATAAATTGGACAGTTCTAACTGATAACAATATTGTGTTAGGCGTAAGCGATATTGCTATACCCTCAGATTACGAAGTATCTAAAACAATTTATATTGCTACTGGTGATAGAGACGGGGGATCATCAAGGGTTTTGGGTGGTGGAAATTATGCCGACAATTACTCAATTGGTATCTTGAAGTCAACAGATAATGGATCAACCTGGATAAATTCAGGACTTAATTCAGACGTATCTGCTCATGAAGTAATGGGGTTTTTGCGTATGCATCCAACCGCTGACTCAATTTTATATGCCGGAAAAGAAGGTCGTATTTATAAATCTACGAATTTTGCAAATACCTGGGAAGAAATTTATTCTAACTCCTCGTCTTCTACTTATGTTGTCGATTTTGAATTTAATCCAGAAAATCCAGATATTTTATACGCTTGTACTCAAGACGGCTATGGGAATGTTAAAATAATAAAAAGCGTTGATGGGGGTATTAATTGGTCTGTTACACATCAATTCAGAGATACAGATAGTAGAATTGAATTAGCCGTAACCGAAGCTAACTCTTCTTTCATTTACGCTTTAGTGGCTAAAACCACGGGAGAGCTCTCTGGTGTTTATAAGTCAACTGATTCTGGCAATACCTTTATTGAGGTATTGGACGGAGCCATTTCCAAAAATTACTTATTAGGGTACTATGGCGATGGACGTATTGATGATGGTACACTTGATCATAATAATGGTATGGGGTGGTATACTCTCGCACTTGCAGTTTCTCCAACAGATGAAAATTTATTATTTCTGGGAGGGATTAATACCTGGAGATCTCGTGACGGAGGTGTGTCTTGGGATATTAGCAATATGTGGACTGCTTATACAGAGTATAATGTTAACAATACG
>JAAERC010000601.1 GCA_024230695.1 Candidatus Zixiibacteriota bacterium | reverse complement strand
TGAAGCAGGACGACCGATGCAGTACAGGATCTATAGTCATTCGATCGTCTGTGATGGTTATCGGGATACCGGCGGGTTGCTGCAATATCATTTCAATTATGGCTGGGGCGGATCATTAAACGCATGGTTTACAATTGACGATCTATATTGTCCCTGGTCTGGCTGCAATCCATCAGTAGAGTTCCTGATTCGGAACATCGAGCCAGATCGGATTTCAGTAACGGCCGATGAAACATTTGGAGTGATTCCGCATCAGGCCAATTTTATCGGGGAATCGGAGCTTGTTGTCGATAGTTGGGCGTGGGATTTTGGCGATGGCCATCAATCCTTTGTTCAATCACCATCGCATACTTATGAACAACCCGGAATCTATGACATAACTGTTGAGATCAGTTCCGGCGAAGATCTGATTAATCTGGTTGAAACAGATTTTATCATTGTTGTCGCCGACACGATGATTGCCAGTATTGTTCCGGGAGAACCGGGTAGTACTGTTGAAATTCCAATTTACATCAGAAATACAATTCCACTAAAAAAAGTTGTCGTTCCTGTCGCATATTCTGGTGGTCTTAGAGTGTCATTTGATTCGATTTCCACAATCGGATGCCGTATGGACGGATTTATTGAGATGGTTCATAATATCGGCAGCGGTTTTCTCGCCGTTGAATTGATCCAAAACATCGGCCCCTTGGAACCGGGCGCGGGAGTGATTGTTAATCTCTATTTTACTATTCCACTTGAAATAGATGATTCTCAGGCTATTCTCGATTTGGATGATATTGGATCATATAAAAGAATGTTTTATTCAGATATTGCCGACTATCAACCGGATGGTGTTAATGGTTCTATTCAATTGCCATTCCTCTGTGGCGATCCCAATAATGATGGATTTGTTGATATTTTGGATATTGTCTACTTAATAAATTATAAATATAAAAGTGGTTTGGCTCCCGAAATATTAATGTCAGCCGATGTTAATAATGATACCATGGTTGATATTTTGGATATTGTTTATCTGATTAATTGCAAATACAAGGATGGTCCGGAGCCGAATTGTCCATAATTCAAAATATGAACATTACAAAATACTTGCGGGGATAAATGAAACAATTTTTACATATAATCAGCGCGTTGTGTTTGTTGATAATCGCTATTATTTTGGTTGAACACTCTAATAAACCAGATCAGGAAACATTCACATCTCAGGAATTAACAATAATCTTAAAAGATAATGGGACTTTACCCCGGGGCAAGCAACTTGACAGTTTTAACAAGCGCCCCAGCGATTGGTACTATCGTCAACGAGCCTATCCATATGATGATATCCCCAGAGAGAAACAGAAACTTGCGCTCAAAATAGCCAAAGATGATTTACGCCTAAAACAACGTGATGGCGTTATCTGGGAAGAGGCAGGTCCGACCAACATTCCCGGGCGAATTACAGATATTGCGATTGATACAACATTATCGGAGCATATAATTTATGTCGGTTCGGCCGCGGGCGGAGTATTTAAATCAACCGATAATGGTACCAATTGGATTCCAATATTCGATGATGTCGGCGTTTTACCGATCGGCGCGATCGCGATTAATCCTCAGAATACTGATATTATATATGTAGGCACCGGTGAGGCCAATAGCGGCGCCGATACTTATGAAGGTAACGGTATTTATAAATCAATAGATGGTGGCGACACTTGGACGCATGTAGGGTTACCAAACAGTTATCATATTGGGCGTTTGGTTGTTGATCCGTTACGTCCCGATACTATTTATGCGGCTGTTGGTGGCAAACATTTTGGTGCCTTAAATCCTGAACGTGGGTTATACCGCTCTGATGATGGCGGTGCAACCTGGATACAGAAATTATATGTTTCAGATTCTACCAGCTGTATTGATCTTGCTCTGCATCCGACTACTGGTACTGTTTTCGCCTGTATGTGGGAAAAAGTGCGTTATAAAGGCGATCATGTAAGACTTGGCGGCATAACCAGCGGTTTTTGGAGATCATCTGATTTTGGCGATAACTGGACTCTGGTTTCCGGTGCTGGCGGTTATCCTGCCCAGGCATCAAATATCAGTCGAATTGGTGTGACTGTCGATCCATACTCAAACACTGTTTATTCATCGGTTATAGATTTAAATAATTACGATTTATTTGGCGTATATAAAAGCACTGATCTGGGACTTAATTGGATCCAAACAAATGATGGCGATTTAGATGGGATGTTTGGAGGATTTGGCTGGTATTTCGGACAGATAAGAGTAGGCCCCGGTAATCCTAATATAGTCTATGTTTTAGGTGTCCAACTTTATACAAGTATTGATGGTGGTAATAGCTGGTCTTGGGATGGTAACGGTATCCATGTTGATCACCATGCCTTAAGTCTTTTACCAAATGCTGATTTCCCAGGGATGTTTATCGCCTATGAAGGATGTGACGGCGGAGTTAATTATCGTGCCAAAGAAAGTGACTCATGGTCCAATCTGGCTAATATGCATAATACTCAGTTTTATGCTATTCATATCGATGAAACAAACCCGCTTCGAATATATGGCGG
>JAAERC010000600.1 GCA_024230695.1 Candidatus Zixiibacteriota bacterium | reverse complement strand
TTCTCTTTTTTTTTTTTTCTATAAATTTGGACTACCAATAACCATCCATGTTGCTATTGGAACCGATATTGTTGCTCAGCAGAAAAGTTTTAATGCTGGATTGACCGCTGAAGGATCATATCGCGATTTCAAAGTGCTATCGAATATCCTGGTTCAAGCTGATCGCGGCGGTTGTGTGGCAAATATTGGTTCGGCGGTTTTATTACCAGAGGTGTTTTTAAAGGCACTGACCGTTGCCCGTAATATTGTTAAGAGCAAATGCAAAATAACGACGGCCAACTTTGATATGATAAACCATTACCGCCCGCTTACCAATGTTGTCAAACGGCCCACCGAAAATGGCGGGCGTGGATTTAATTTTACCGGACATCACGAAATAATGATACCCCTATTAGCATGGGGTCTTAAATCATATATCAATAAAATTAAGTAAATCTTGGAGATTTTGAAATGATACGTTTAGTCGAATGTGTGCCTAACTTTTCTGAAGGCCGGAATAAAGAAGTAATCGAAAAAATATTAGATGAAATCAAATCGGTTCCATCGGCAACTTTGCTTGACTGGGAAATGGATCCTGACCTTAATCGAGCCGTTGTCACTTTTGTATGCCCGCCTGAAGATGCTGTCGAAACATGCTTCCGTGCCATTAAAAAGGCCTCAGAGTTAATTGACATGCAAAAGCATTCTGGGGAACATCCGCGAATGGGCGCAACCGATGTCTGCCCATTTATTCCGATCTCAGATTTCACCTTAGCCGAGGCCAAAGAACTGGCTCATCAGTTAGGTAAAAGAGTCGGCGATGAACTCGGTATTCCGATATTTTTGTATGAATCTGCCGCAACTAGTAAAAAAAGAGAGAATCTAGCTGTTGTCAGGAAAGGTGAGTACGAAGGGATGATAAAGGCGATTGAAAACGATCCTAATCGTAAACCAGATTACGGACCGGCCAAGATGAATCTTAAAACGGGCGCTACCGCTATTGGGGTGCGGTTCCCGCTTGTTGCCTATAATGTTTATCTTGACACTAATCGCGTTTCCATTGCTCGTAAGATTGCTGATTCGATTAGATTTGTACGCGGCGGATACCGTTTTTGTAAAGCAATGGGATTTATGATAAAAGAACGTGGTTGTACTCAAGTCTCCATGAATCTGGTTCGTTATCCCAAAACTCCGGTATTCAGGGTTTTTGAAACTATTAAAGCCGAAGCGGCTCGGTATGGCGTCAATGTTTTATCTTCGGAGATCGTAGGTTTAATACCTCAGAAGGCATTGCTCGATGTGGCCGACTATTATTTACAACTCGAAGGTTTCTCTCCCGAACAAGTGCTTGAAGAAAAAATGCGTCGCGCCGGAGTTGGATCGGCAAAATCAAGTTATGATTTTTATGAAGATGTTGCGGCCAAAACTCCAACACCGGGCGGCGGTTCAGTGGCCGCATCAGCCGGAGCTATCGCGGCGGCATTAAATGCTATGGTCTGCCGTCTGACTATTGGCAAAAAGAAATATAAAAAATTCGAAGAACAGATGAAAGAATGGCGCGATAAATCCGAAAGTTTAAGAAAACAGCTACAGGAGATGATTATTAACGACGGTAAAGCATTTGATGAAGTTATGACAGCAGGCAAACTTCCCAAAGATACAGATGACGAAATTAAAAAACGGGATATTGCACTTATTGAAGCGACCAAACATGCCGCCGAGGTCCCGCTTGAGACAGCAAAGATGGCTTTTGGAGTTCTTGAATTGGCAAAAGATATTGCTAAAAATGGAAATGTTAATTCGGTAACTGATGCCGGAGTTTCTGCTCTTATGGCTAAAGCGGCTATTGAAGGCGCAATATATAACGTAAAAATTAATATTTGCGGCTTTGATGATGCCGAATTTGTTAAAACTATGAACTCAAGCTCTGAAGAATTAATTAAAAAGAGTTCAACCTTAGCAGATGAGATAAAAGAAATAGTCGAGAATAAAATTAAATAATGGGCATTGCCGACTTTCATATTCATTCCAATTTTTCTGATGGTATAAATTCTCCTGAGGAAATATTGAAGATGGCAAAAGAGAATCAGCTTGAGGCATTTTCTATTTCTGACCATGACAATATTGGCGGTTATGTCTATTTGCAAAACATTATTGGAAAAGATGATCCCGAACTGGTTCCCGGAGTCGAACTTTCGGCCGGGCATGGTAACGAGGATATTCATATTCTGGGATATTTCTATGATCCATCTTCAGATGAACTAAATTCGGCACTGAAACAATTTCGTGATAAACGGAACCAACGCGGCGCTGAGATGTTAAATAAACTAAAGGAACGAGGGATCAATATACCTCTGGAACTTGTAAAAGAATTTGCCGGACGATCCGCTATTGGACGTCCTAATGTAGCTGATGCCCTGGTCAAAGTTGGTGCTGTAAAGCACTTTGGAGCCGCCTTTGACAAGTATATCGGATACGGTTGTTCGGCATATGTTTCCAAATTTAATATAACGCCTAAGGAAGCTATTGAATTGATACATAGAGCCAAAGGACTGGCCATACTGGCTCATCCCGGGATAGCCGGGGCTGGTCAGCATATAGAACAATTTATGAACTTTGGTTTGGATGGTATTGAGGTTTTTCACCCCATGCACAATGGACAACTCCAGAAAACATACAAGGCATACGCAGAAAAAAAAGGACTACTATATACCGGCGGATCAGATTTTCATGGCCGTCAGGGGAAATATGGTCAAATCGGATCGGCGTCGATACCGGATAATACTCTGGCATTGATGAAAGAAAGATAATCATAATCAGACAGGCGTAATTTTGAAAAAAGTAAAGAAAATATCGATTTTATCAATTGTATTAATATTCACACTAATAGTTGTCGGGAAAATTTATTCTGATACCGAATTAACTGAAGAATATCAGATTGATCTTTATGATAGACTTAACCATCTGTCTGGTGAAGGTCCCGTTCCGGCTTCGCTTGAAAATCTGGAAAGACATATATGCGGAACATCCGCGGCATTTGAGGCCTTTATAAATCGTGATCGTTTAGGGAGCGCCTATAAAACATCGGCGGTGATGCAGGGGAGAGATACTTCACTTTCATATGCATACTCATCTCCAAGCGGGCATTTTTTGATACATTATGATATTACCGGTAATGATGCGGTATATGGTTCTGATGTTGATACCCTCGCTGGCGGTGATGGGATCCCAGATTATATTAATAAGGTTGGGGAAATTATGGACTCTGTCTGGGTCTATACGATTGATGATCTAGGTTTTCCTCCTCCTCCTGCTGATGATTTCTATCCGGCCGGTCTTGATGCGGCTTATGATGTTTATATCGAGGGTTTAGGAAGTTCCTACTATGGCGCCACCTATAGTGAGATGGTTGTAACTCCTCAATCGGCGACTTCGGTTTTGGTTTTAGATAATGATTACAACTTTTATCCTTACAACGAATATAATGGTGATCCACGAGACTTTGATAGACGCCTTGATGCCGTCAGAGTTACCGCGGCCCATGAATTTTTCCATGCAGTTCATTTCGGGATGGACTGGACCGAATGGGAAGGTGATGATGCTATGTTCGCTAGAATTTATTGGTGGGAGATGACAGCAGTTTGGATGGAAGAAATGATGTATGACGATATCAATGACTATTACGGTTATTTGCCATCGTTTTTTGAATTACCATGGATCGGTTTAAGAAACTTTAACACTTCTGCTTATCCGCTTGCGCTGCATCCGTACGGTGCGGCAGTATTCCCGATATTTCTTACTGAGCGATGGGGCGATCCGACTATAGTACGTAGAATATGGGAGGAATGTCGTGATCTTGGGATTGGACCGCAATTTGGTGAGGCCGTTGATAATGCCGTTGTTGAAATTTCAGGCGGTACACATGATTTAACTGATGCAATCAGAGAATTCTCGGTTTGGAATATGTTCACTGGCAATAGAGCAAACAGGGCCCCGGATGGAATCGGGTATTCAGAAAGAGAATTCTATTCTGTTATTCCAGATACGGCGATGTTTTCTTTCGACGGCTATCCGATTCGTATGACAAACAGAAATGTGCTGGATTCATTTAATACCAGGCTTCCTGAGACATATGGCTCTAATATTATTAATCTTGAAAATATATATTCAATCCCCGATAGCCTTGGCTTTTATTTTTATAGCTCGGCTCTATATTCAGATATTGATTGGAATGTATCTTTAATTGGAATACCTCTGGATGATAACTCTGATGCGACAGTTCAGATGAATCAATTTGAAGGTTCAGAAATTAATAAATATATGATCAATGATACTGATGAACTTTATAATGTTATGGCGGTTATAACTCCGGTTCTTAATGATGTAAATGCCTATAATTTTAGCAAGAAGTTTGATTATTCTTTTGCTGTGTTGGATTCTATTGATGATTCCAGCGAGGTTGTCAATTACGAGTTTAAAACTTATCCCAACCCATGTACTCCCGAAAAAATATGCGAAAGCATAAAATTCGAAATTGAGAAGAGCTCAGTCGATGTAGTAAATAGCCCGGCATCTTTATCAATAGTGATTCTGAATTCTGCCGGTGAAAAGGTCCGAACGCTATATTATGACTTTGAATCACCCAGTTCGTTATTAAATTTCATTACTGTCTTTACTGCGGAATGGGATATGAAAAATGAAAGTGGATATGATGTTTCCTCCGGCGTTTATATGGCCTATATAAAATTAGCATTTACTGATTTTAGCGATTCGGAACCAATGATTTATAAATCCAAGTTTGCTGTCATAAGATGAACTATAGTCTGAGGATTTTAACCAGAGTAGCCATTTTCGCATCGTTGGTTTTTATATTCTCATACTTTTCAGTGTTCCTCTACAATGTCAACCTTGGCTTCTTTGTGATTTTTGTCTCCGGTTTTTTATGGGGAGTATGGCCCGGGATCGGGGTTGGTGTCATTGGATATTTTCTCTGGTCCAGTTTTAATCCCTTTGGACCGGTACCTATACCATTATTATTCTCTCAATTATTTGGTGTTTCATTGATTGCTTTAATCGGCATGATAGCATCCCGAAGACTCAAACCGGATATATGGAATAAAAAAAGTATGGCGATATTGACTATTTCTGGTTTTCTGTCGGGATTATTTTATCACCTGCCGGTAGATATTGTTGATGCTCTTTTGTATCAACCTTTTTGGCCCCGTTTGATAGGCGGGTCGATCTTTTCATTGATTACAATAATTTCATGTAGTATAATTTACCCATTGTTTTACCCAGCGTTGGCGATGTTGTATAAAAAAGAGAAAAACAGTACCTATGGACAAAGTAATTAATTATATATCATTATTGATTCTGATCTTTCTTTTTTCATTTTCTTCCTCCTATGGGCAAGAGTATGACTCCACTAAAATGGTTGATCAGTCGATTTTCCCCAATGATTCAACAACAATGCAACCATGGGAAGCTGTCTATGCTGATTCACTTCCGCCGGATACTATTTTTAGAGAACCGCCATTTAGTTTTGCTGATTCATTATCGTTATATTTTTTATCTGATCGTTTTGATCTTTCAGAGCAATTTGTTCGTTCTTATGGACATGACGCCGGTGATTTTCTTAAATCGAACAGTTCTAATTTTTACATCGACTACCAACCTCTTCCGCATCGGAAAACTGTCGCGCCATTTGCGTTACCCGGAAACCGTCTTGATGTGATTTTAGGTGATCGTGCCATACATCCGGTGGAACATCGGCCGGAACCGGACAACCAAATCGGTTTTGATGAGGTTCCCACTGCTCCTATTCAAAAAATATTTAATATCGAGGGTCCTCTTGGCAAGATTTTTGGCGGTGATAATTCAACGGCGTCGCTTATTATGCTTCCAGTGCAACCTAAATCTGCAAGAGCTGAATCGGAATTAATTGTTGATGTTGGTTACTTGGGGTATGCCAACACTAAAGCGGTTTATACTGAAAAGAAAAAGACTGGCAAATTGATACAATTAGCCGCCGAGTATCGCCGATGTGATGGGTTTGATGATGATTGGGGAGACAGTTCTTACCATCATTGGGCTGATATCGCGTTACCACTGGGAAACAAAATGGATCTTAATCTAAAAGGGCGGCTGTATCGAAGACGCGGGAAAATTCCATTTAGACCTGATGCAACAAATTCACTATTTAGTCGCAATCGACGCGACCGCGATTTTTCTGCAAGTCTTGATTATAGCTTCTCCAATTTAAATAAAAGTAGCATTGGAGTAAGACATCAAAGATCAGAAACTGAAACGATCCATACTCAGAGTTTCTATAGAAGAGATATTGATATTATTGATAACACTATTTTTTATTCCTATGAGGCGGCCATAAACAAGTATTTTATGGCTCATGAACTATTGCTTACTGAAGAGGAATATCATAATATTGATTTTTTCCTGAAACGGCACCGTGCAAAATTAAACTCGACTTTATTTAAGGGTGATTCGACATTATCAATTACCGGAAACTTCAGCTTTGAGAAAGTCGGAGGATATAATCCTGGACCATCATTTGTTTTTGCTTTAAAAAAGGAATACGAATCATTCTACATGTCGCTATCGGCCGGATATGTAACAAAGTTCCCCCGGCAGTATGAGCTTGATCTGACACCGATTGTAAGTAGTTTTATAGATGGTTCAGAAAATGATTATTATGAATCGGGGAATGTATATCTTAAACCTGAAAAACAGCTATCCGGCAATCTAACAATGAGTTTTGGGAAGAAGAATAATGATCTGACAATTTCGCTGACCGGTGGAAAGATCCTTGATGGAATTGATTGGGTCCCATATACAAAAGATACAGTTCTTGTTGGCGATTTGTCGCTGACTGCCTTTAAAACCGCTAATCGAGATATTGAATATGCAAATTTATCAATAAATAAAAGACTTTCTCTTGGCAAAAATCTGTTCTGGACCGGATCGGGGACCTATCGTTATGTGAGTATTGGCGGCGATGAGAGTCCACCAAATACACCCGAATATCAATTATTCACGGGGCTTGAGTTAAATCAATATATAAAGCCTATTGACGTTCATCTGTACGGTTATATTGAAACAGGTTATATCGGGGAGTATAAAAGCTACCCGGCTTATGGAAACGAAGCCGATAAATTGGGTGAAGAGATAGTATTCAACATGAAATTATCATTCAGCATGAAATCATTTAGATTCTATTATTATTGGCAGAATCTATTTTCTGCTGAATATCAGAACCGCGATAACTACAGCATTCGTGACAGATTGATATATTATGGTTTCACCTGGAATTTTCTTGATTGATAATTTTAATTCTCACATAAAAAAAGCCCGATCATTTTGATCGGGCTTTTTATTTTATTATAAATATTTCTTAGATAAACAACGGGGCCAAAACAAGTGAGACCATAGCCATAAGTTTAATAAGAATATTCATCGAAGGACCAGAGGTATCTTTGAATGGATCACCTACGGTATCACCAACAACAGCGGCTTTATGACTATCGGAGCCTTTACCGCCAAGATGACCTTCTTCAATATATTTTTTGGCATTGTCCCATGCGCCACCGGCGTTAGACATCATCAGAGCCATCAAGACACCAGATAAAGTCGCGCCACCGAGGAATCCACCGAGAGCTTCTTTACCAAGGAACAGTCCGACCAAAATTGGAGCTATAATGGCTACCAGACCCGGAACAACCATTTGGCGTAAAGCTGATTTGGTCGCGATATCAACACAACGTGCTGTATCCGGTTTGGCTTTGCCTTCCATCAATCCTGTGATCTCACGGAACTGACGGCGAACTTCTTCAACCATCTCAAAGGCGGCCTTACCAACAGCAGTCATAGTCAAGGCGGCAATCAAGAATGGTATAATGCCACCGATAAACATACCCACCACAACAATCGGATTCATAAGGTCAATAGATGTGACCTGAGCGGCTGTTGCATAAGCAGAGAATAGAGCCAGCGCAGTCAAAGCCGCGGAGCCAATGGCAAAACCTTTACCAATAGCGGCGGTTGTATTTCCAAGTGAATCAAGGCGGTCGGTGATTTTACGAACATCGTCACCAAGTCCGGCCATCTCTGTGATTCCACCGGCATTATCGGCAATCGGTCCATAAGCATCAACAGACATCGTTACACCGATTGTGGAAAGCATACCTACTGCGGCCAAACCGATTCCATATAATCCACCGAGTTTGAAACCGAGTAAAATCGCCATTGCAATAACAAATACAGGAACTGCAACTGATTCCAAACCAACGGCTAATCCCTGAATGATTGTAGTTGCGGCACCAGTTTTTGTCGATTCGGCAATTTTTCGAACCGGGCCGGCGGCGGTGTAATATTCAGTTAATAGTCCAATAAAGACACCAGCAAGGTTACCACCAAGAATTGCCCAGAAAAGATTCGGATCAAGACCCAAACCGTCAATAATAAACCATGCGGCAACAAACAGAACAACCGATGCCACATAAGTCACAATACGTAAAACGGCGGCAGGGTTTTTCATACCGACAAAAGCCTTAACTGAAATTACGCCCAATATTGAAGCGATAATTCCGGCTGAAGCAATAGCGATTGGAAGCATGATCTTTGCCAAAATAGTTGAACCTTCGCCCGGTAGTTCTGAACCAAGAGATACTGCCGCGATTGCGATCGTGGCAATGATCGAACCGACATATGATTCAAAAAGGTCAGCACCCATACCGGCTGTGTCACCAACGTTATCGCCGACATTGTCAGCAATAACAGCTGGATTACGAGGATCATCTTCAGGGATACCGGCTTCGACTTTACCAACCAAGTCAGCGCCAACATCGGCTGATTTAGTATAGATTCCGCCACCAACACGAGCAAAAAGCGCGATTGATGAAGCACCCATACCATAACCGGCCAGATCAGCCCAGCTGAAGAAATCAAGTCTGAAGACCAAATAAGTAAAGATGCCAACACCGAGAAGACCCAGCGATGCCACCGACATACCCATTACGGCGCCACCTGTGAAAGCAATAGAAAGAGCTTCACCTTGGCCAGATTTTGCCGCCGCGGCAGAGGTACGGACGTTTGCTTTTGTAGCGGCCTGCATACCGAAATATCCGGCCAACATCGAGCAAATCGCACCAACAATAAAGGCGACTGCTGTGGCTGAGGATATTTTCCAGAACAGAAGTCCAAAAACCACAATGATAAATATCGAGAGAATTGAATACTCCCGTTTTAGAAAGACCATTGCGCCTTCAGCGATCTGCTGGGCGATGTCCTTCATAAGATCATTACCCGCATCTTTTTTCTTGAGGGTGAAGTAAAGCACTAAGGCAAACAAAATGCCTACAACACCAAGAACCTGTGCGGAATAGAGATACATCCAATGACTCATCTACAACTCCTTAAGCTGTTAGTATGTATATATAATAAATTATTAATCACGTTTTTATCTTTGAGATATTTTATAATGTTCAAACCTTTTCCAAAACACTTACACACATAAATTTAACTCGGGAATTTACAATAAATTGAATATTTGTCAAGAGGGAATTGCGAAAGAATGTGATATTCTTCACAAGCTTATTTGATGATTTTGTTTAAAACTGATTGTTCCGACATTATTTTGCCTTTAATCCCCGTTAATATTGATTCTACGGTCGTCTCTAAAGATACTGGCCTATAATCTAGCTCATTTTTTGCCTTCTGTGAACCGTAGATAAACCGGTATTTGGTTAATCTAGTCATATTCAAACTTAATCTGGGAGCCGGGTAACTCTTATTAAATACTCTTCCTATAAGAGTATATCCGCAACCTATATGGAATATTGTTTTTTTGTTGAGATTGTTTTTTTGGCACATTATTTCTCAAATTATTATATTGTATTCCGTTTAAGATTAGACATTTAACTATTGGAGATAAAATGAACTTTGAATTAAATGATGATAGCATATCGGTGGGGAAAATTATTTCCATAATTATTATTTTCTGTTTGATAAGTAATACCTCTTTTACAAACGAACCTCCCAAAGTGGTTCATGTTTTTGTAGCACTTTGTGATAATGAAAATCAGGGCATTGTCCCGGTTTCGGCGGAATTGGGGAATGGTAACAATCCCGATCATAATCTTTATTGGGGAGCCTTATATGGAGTCAAAACATTTTTTAGGCGGGATAAAGATTGGAAACTTATAAAATGTGTATCAAATAGAAGCGATGTAATATTAGAAAGTTGCATATTTAAATTGGCTGACCAAAATGTGTATTTGGTGGCTGATGCATATAAGGGAAAAAACATAAAACAATCTATTCAAGATTTTATTAATTCTGCAGGATGCAATAATAAAGATTCAATTTTATTAGATAGTACTAGTTTACGGATTGGTGGGGATGCAAATCTTGTTGCCTATATAGGACATAATGGATTAATGGAATTCAGTCTGGATTCTATTCCGAAACATTTGACCAATTGTAAAAAGGACGCAATTGTTCTGGCCTGTGCCAGCAGATACTATTTTAGTAATGCCTTCGAGAAAAATAATGTCAATCCATTATTGTGGACCACAAACCTCATGGCACCAGAGGCATATACACTTGAAGCGGCCTTAAATGGCTGGGTGATGGGTGAAAATAAAAATCAAATTGTTCTTCGTGCAGCCAAGGCGTATAGCAAATATCAAAAATGTAGTTTGAAATCAGCCAAAAACTTATTTGTTCACGGATACAATGAAGATAATAATTAAGGTGAGGGCAGATTCCTCACTTTATATAAAGCAATTTAGGAGATAAAATGAACTTTGAATTAAATGAAGATCACAAATCGGTGCAGGAACTCTGCCGCGATTTTGCCAAAAAATATGTCTCACCAACTATCGCCGAAAACGATCGGGCACAGAAATTTGATCCGACTATCTTTGAGAAAATGTCCTCGGCTGATATTCTTGGTATATGCATACCGGAGAAATATGGCGGAGCCGGGATGGATTATATTTCACTCGGACTCGCCTGCGAAGAGCTTGAATACGCCGATGCTTCCGCGCGGGTAATTCTATCGGTTCATATTGGCCTTAATTCGCTGACACTATTATCGTGTGGAAACGACTTTCAAAAAGAAAAATATCTGATACCTCAATCAAAAGGGGAGAAGATATCGACCTTCGGCCTGACCGAACCAAATGCCGGCTCAGATGTTGTCGGTCTGCAAACCACCGCAGTTAAAAAAGGGGATAAGTATATTTTAAATGGCGAAAAGATGTGGATCTCACTTGCCGATGTGGCCGACAACTTTTTGATTTTTGCCTGGACCGATCTCGATAAAAAGAAGAACCGTGATCACACAGGTATATCATGTTTTATCGTTGAGCGCGAGTATGACGGAATCACTACCGGTTCGATTCATGGCAAACTTGGCGTGCGTGCTGGCAACACTGGATCGATAGCTATGCAGGATGTAGAAGTACCATCTGAGAATCTACTTGGCGAAGAAGGCTGGGGTTTTGGAATAGCGATGTTTTGTCTCGAACAAGGGCGATACACAGTCGCCAGCGGCTCGACCGGGCTTATTAAAGCCTCTCTTGATGCTTGTCTTGACTATTCCAAAACACGTAAGACATTTGAAAAACCGATTGGGGAACATCAATTAGTCAAACAGATGCTGGCTAATATGTCGGCTGGGTATCAATATTCAAGATTGTTATGGCTTCAATCCGGCTGGGAAAGAAATGAGGGGATACGTGCCACTCGTTCAACATCGTTGGCCAAATGGATCGCTTGCCGTGAGGCGGAAAAAGCTGGTGCTGATGGAGTGCAAGTGTTTGGCGCCTATGGATTCTCCGATGAATACCCAGTTGAACGATTTTACCGAAACAGTAAAGGTGCCTCTATATATGAAGGCACCCGTGAAGTGCACACCTTGATGCAGGCCGATTATGCACTGGGGCTTCGTGACGATAAACCGCGTCCTTACGGTTTGCCGGCTTGGCCATTTACCGATGATGTCTGATTAATATTGATTTAGTAAAAATAAAAAAGGGCAGACAAATTGTCTGCCCTTTTTGGTTTTGTATACTGCAGTTTCTATTCACATGCCGGTGCCGGCCCTCCTTTGTATTTAAAATTTATGATAATAAGAATATCAAGAATATTAACTACTTTATCGTTGTTTGTATCTGCCACGTCAAGAACCTGAGGTTCCTCACCGTCATTATACTTGTAATCAATAATACTTAGAATATCTAACAGATCAATCACTTTATCCCCATTGACATCGCCTTTAATCGCCACCGGATAAACCTTATTAAATGTCACTATCGCATTCATATCAGGGTTGTCTAGGGAGTGGTCATTTATTCCATCGCTGACACTAATATGCACCATAAATGAAGGATCAAGAGTCCCGCACTTGCTCGCTAATGTATATTCGCCAGTGCTGGCGTCAATCTCTCCCGGTCCATCAATAATCTTATAATTTATCCAACTCGCCGGACCATCGGAATCGAAAACATTAAAATCATAATAAAACGTTCCATCAGGATTATTTGATATTTCTGCGGGATAGCTTTCAAAAACAGGCGGTGAACTTGGAAATGGCATATGAAGAAAACCAATATATTCACCGAGATAGCCGCATGCTTCATAATGGATAAGCTCGGGTTTACTTCCGGTATATATTATTTCCCCAATATCAACAAATCCATTCTCTATAGAAGGTAGTATATCATGTCCTGCATAATCGGGGAATTTGTAAACTAAGATAATCAAGGTGTCGTTTACTACGTCATATCCGAAATCCATCTGCTCGGCCGGACTGAATTTGTTTATAGTAATATCTTCGTAGGAGTTAAGATCCGGTGCGTATAGTTTGAAAAATAAACCTCCCACCGGTACTTCGCAATTTAGCCTGATTATGAAAGATGAATCTGTTTCAATAAAGGCTACTGCTCCAGAAGATATGTCAGATGGTGCCATCTCGTAATAAAATGGTAAAGCAGCACCCTCCAAAACTCTTATCATATATATGTAATCATTTAACGTTAATGGAATCCCATCGCGATAAATATCTGTAGCCGCGATCTGACCTTCCTCATTGATAGTGAATGGTTCGGGTTGCTGAATTAAATAGTTGGTGAATACTACCAAGTCAGCAATCTCATATTTAATTCCGTTAAGATTTACATCGCCTATATTCAACATATCATGTTCGGATCTTACATCGATTATGCCATTTACAAAGTTAATATTTCTGATTGGAGGGTTTGAAATCAGTGGATCGATGCATTCCTCAGGAGTGCCAAAATGGGTGGGGAATTCCGCCGAGGGGTCGGTGAAATCTTCAGGACCAAAATAATCAGTTACTCGATCGGATACCAAAAATAGGGGCACCCCGGCATCTTCTGCCGCTATTCCATTGTCACCACAATCCTGCCAGAAAAAACGAAGCGGTGTTCGCACCCAATTATTGGGGACGTTACTTGATGCCCTGAAATTAAGCTTGATCAGTTCTCCCAAACCGGTAACCTTTGGGTTAAGGTTTGAGATGCCGTCATTGACATCTCTGACACCAACAATTCGTATAGAACCGATATTATCCATCGGCTCATAAATGCGCCACTCGAAATGTTCATATATGCCATCAGCAATTAAATCACCGGGGGTGGCCTCAATAAATGTCAGAATGTCTGTATCGTAGGTTATAAGAAAATCAAAACCTTCCATAGCAAGTTGTCCGTTGGTTTTCAATATAGGGATAGTTGCATCTTGTCCCAAAAATACTGTCATAAAATTCCCGATTTTAATATTAAATTGCTTGTCGTCAAGACAATTTATATCAACACTGCCATTTTGGAAATCAATAAATCTAATCCATGGAGATGGAGATGATGGAAAGGTGCACTCATCCCGTGCTCCATAAATAGAGGGGAATTCCATTGAAGGATCAGTTATATCCTGATAGGAGTTATCAATGTATTCAATTACTCTATCTGAAATTAATGATTGAACGGGATTGTCTGCATCGACTACTACTACATTGTCACCACAATTATGCCAGATGAAACGTAACGGCTGAGTTGTACATTCAAGTGCCGGTTCTCCTGTAATAACGAAATTAAGTTTGAATAATTCCCCATTTCCGGTAATCGGGGGATTATCGTTGCTCAAGGGGAAATCTTCTAAGCCAATGATACGGATTAAACCGGTTTGCTCCTCGGTACTATTATGCCATCCTTCTTCTAGATAAGATACGAGAGGTTTTAAATTACTATTTGTATACAATTCACCAGGATCGGCACTCAGGAAGGACATTGCATATGGGTCGTAATTGATAAGAAAATCAAATCCCAATATCTCCAATGAACCAGAAGTTTTTGAGATAGTGGCGGTAACTGTCTGTCCAAGCTCCGCCGCAACAAAGTCTTCAATTTCAAATTTGATTTTTTGATCATCAAAAGAATCTATTTGGATACTACCATTATAAAAATCAATAAATCTTACTGGTGGATTTGGTTTTATCGGATCAGAGCATTCATCGGCCGCGCCGGCATGGGTGGGGAAGTTCCACGACAGATCAGTGATCTCTCCCAATTCTCCATAATCAAATACGCGGTCAGATATAACAAACAAAGATGTATCAGCGTCTTCGGTTGCTATTCCATTGTCACCGCAATCAAACCAGAGAAAACGAATCGGTGTTTGATCACAATCAATAGCCATATTATTTTTTAATGAAAAATTGAGTTTAAATAGTTCGCCATGACCGCTTACCTGTTGGTTTGGATTTGATGAACCATCACTAACATCTCTCAAGCCGATCACACGTACAACGCTGTTGTCGTTTACACCCGGATCAAAACGCCAATCAAACTGCTCATAAATTCCATCGGCGATTAATTCTCCGGGTGTTACATCAATCAATGTCAGAATATTGGGGTCGTATTTAATAAGAAAATCAAAACCTTCAATTACTTTGTCTCCTTCGGTTTTTAATATCGGGACAGTTATTGGTTGTCCGGGTTCTGCCGATGCAACATCCGCGATTTCAATTTTGAACTCTTGAGGGGGATCTGCTTGTGCAAAAGCAGTCATCTGAATCAGAATAGCTCCCAGAATTATGATGATACAGGTTTTAAAAAGTGAGAATCTAACGGACATAAAGAAATCAAACATTTGACCTCCAAAGTTAAGGTAATTGTTTTGTGCAAATCCGTTAGCGATGTTTTACAGATTAATCTTCCCGATTAAAATTTAGCGTTCAAAAACCATCGTTCGCTATCGACTCGATAGATAAGTCCCTTAGAAGAAATGTTATTTCAAATATAATAACTATGTTGACGCATAATGTCAAGTATTAATTGAAGAAATGCGGTATAACGCAATAATGGTATAAGACATACAAGTAATGCTGTAATAGTGTTGCTATATCAAAAAAAGACGATCATTTAGATATGTTTAGATTATGAGAACACAGAATAACTTTTTGGCAATTAGGCGAAAAATCGATAACTCAACCAAAACTGGCAAAAAAATATTCCATTATTCGGGATCGCCGTTTGAAACCATCCAATAACAGTCGCAAATATTGAACAGATTGGTTTAATACCGGCTATTAATTTGAGATATTTTTAATATTAAAGTATTAATATGTTTTGACGACAAATAGAAGTGGCCGAGTTATCGTATTCTATTATAGTAACTTACGACAATTTGGTCGATAGCTAAAAAAGGGAAGTATAGGAAAAACAAAAAAAACTTAAAAAAAGTGAAAATAATTGAAATAATCGCTTGACAAGGTTTAGATTGTATCTTATACTCGAGAGCTGTCTGTGATATGTTGATATCCAGATGAGCATTTTTTTAGCTTTAGTTCTTTGAAAACTAAATA
>JAAERC010000599.1 GCA_024230695.1 Candidatus Zixiibacteriota bacterium | reverse complement strand
TAATTGTTCCATTTCCTGCTTAAACTCAGAAATGAATTGATCGACTCCGCCTGATTTTATTTCAGGTTTATCAGTATCCTTCTTTTCTTTTGATGGCATAATCGGATTCATGCCGTCGGAAGTATTGGTCAATTGAATTTTCTGAGAACCGGTTTCGTTGCCCGGCTTTTCAAATTTTATATCACTGGTATCCTTTTTCATCTCATTAATAAACCAGTCGTAATCATGATCACCCGTTTTTTTATCATCGGCCTTTTCCTGATTAGCCGGTTTTGCATTATTATCAACTTCAAATTGATTAGTAGGTATCTCAATTTTTGATGAAGCAGAAAGGTCGGGTAATTCTTCCTTTTTAGGTGTTTTTTCTTCCGAACCATCTTCTCTAATTAATAAAGATTCAACCTTGCCTGAATCATCATCTTTTGCATTAGATTCCTCTTTATGGCCAATACCAATATCTGTAGTATCTGATTTCCTCTTTTCCATCCGCGCTCGCTCAGTAATCGTTGTTTTATCCATCACTTCCGATGACTCAACATCAATACTATCAATACCAAATGCGGCATCAAGGAAATCATCATCAACATCACCGGTGGAAAAAGGATCGACTTCGGCGATTGTCTCTATTGGTTTTTCATCGGTCCCGGTGCCAATAAACAATTTGACCTTTTCAAGCAAATCATCCGTCTCAAATGGTCTATTTAAAATAACTTCTGGAGGATATGATAATTCCTGACCATTGGCATCGGTTATAATCAAAAAAGGAATAGAAGCAGTCTGTTCTGATTCTTCAAGTAGGTCATACAAGTAAGATCCGTTTTGGTCTTTTAAACCTGAATCAATTATTATCATATTGGGTTCAGATGTAATAATAAGCTCTTTAGCCTTATCTGCTGTTGCCGAGGAGATAACATCATAACCATGCTGATGCAATAGGGATTCCGCAATATTCCTGATAGCATCTGATTTTTCAGCGATGAGAATTTTCTTTCGCATATTATGAATACCTTACGTTATTTATCCTTTTTTGATAAAATCTCGCTGGCTTCCTCTAAAAACTTGCGATCATCCTTTGAGATTTTTTCAATGCCGACTTCGTTTATCTTATCAAGAATCCGATCAACTCTTTGCATCACCTCTTCGGCTTTTTGTCTATTTTTTTCAAGTTTAGCATTTTTTTGCTTATGACGCAAGTTTTTAAATCTGTTTCCAAAACTTCCCAGTTGCCATTCGGCTCTTAAAATAATAAATCCTACCAATGCTCCCCCCAGATGAGCCAGATGCGCCACATTCGGACCAGCGGCAACAAAATTTATTAATCCAAATAAAGGAATTGCCCAGCGTACTTTCATTGGAAATATAAAAAATATCAAAATAAATCTATCCGGAAACATCAACCAATAGGCCGCCAGAATTCCATATATGGCGCCGGATGCACCAACTATTGGTGTGGTCATATTGTAGTTGAACAT
>JAAERC010000598.1 GCA_024230695.1 Candidatus Zixiibacteriota bacterium | reverse complement strand
GCTACAGCAACGACAAGAGCAACAAAACAGGATGCTTGAGTCGTTACAGTAGTAATTTAACTCCTCTTGATGGAGTCGATTGAGACGACAACATCGCCCTGTAAACCCTGTTCACTCCGGCGCTCATCGGTATAACGGGGGTGCGCATCCATATCTCGTCCGAATAATCAGGGTCAGAGAGCAATTAACGGTAATATTCGGTTTCTCTAACGTTTTAATATTAGAAACAATTGCTCTCTGACCCTGTTGTTCTCCTTTTTCAGCGGAAAGCATGCGCTCTGTAGTTTGTCGCAATAGGTTAGTAGACGGCCATGAGTCGAAGTTCTTGCTGGAAACCGTGGTGCGTTCCGTATTATTTTCCTGTTGTTTTTATTTTTAGTTCTACGCCTTTGTGACTGGCAAATTTGTTAGGCTATTTCTGCCTCGATTTTCATTGCCAGCTCCTCAGCTTTTCGGCCAAAGCACATTGCAATTGCGATTATCATGGTCAAATACTTGTCATTTACAACAAGAATGTTATAGAAATTCACCTTTGTTGATGAGGGGTGAACAAGCTTGGAACTTAATTTGTAAACAAAAGCATAGTCATCTTCGTAACCATGAACTTTAGCTAATCTGCTAATATTAAAGTTGCGCGATGATGAATAAGGGCTTTTTCTCAAAGCGTCATCCTCAAACTCTTTGATTTCATCCAATGACGACGTATCTATGCCCTTGTTTACTAGTAATTTTCTGTATCCATTTCTAACTTGCTCAGAATCCTTATGAATCTGACCATACCAACAATTTAGTGCCTCTTCATTTGATGATATGTGGGTAAGTATTAGATATAGTTCAAATATATTTCGTGTATGTAAACTCGAATAATCTAGATCATTAATTGAAATAATTAATTTTGATAATTCAGTTACGATACTTTTAAGTATATTTGAAACTGCAGTATTTATTTCAGAATCTTGCTTTAACGCCAGATCACCAATGACTTTTGAGATATTTTTCCTAGACAACTCTAAATCATCTCTTGGTGGGAGTTTAACTTTCAAATTTCACCCCAGAGCCGAACGACTTAGCTCACGGTATTTTGTGAAGCGTAGCGTAACAAAATTCCGGTGCGGCGTCTTGTTATGTGTGTCATTTATATATGTATGTTAATTAACCGCACGCTTCCAATGAAACGCAAGAAACATTTCAAGTATTACAAAAACACATAACATTGCAAATCCCCGCTGCAAAATGTCAGGTGGATTTACCTTATTATATTTCATTATCTTGTACCATTTCATTTACCATTTGCTCATACCTCATATCCTTTATTTGCATAGTTAGCACAGCAAAGCATGGAATTATAAATATCAGAAATGTAAATGATGTAATACCATCCGTCATGGGAAAAATTATAATTAAGCATATGGTACATGCCCCCATAGCATAAGTAAGCCACTTAGATACAGTTTGGTTTATAAACTTCACCATTGGATGACCAAATAGAGCAGTATATTTTAATTCATTGTTTTCAAACTCAACTATACCTGGGGTTTTTTTAAGTGCATAAAGAATTTTGCTTACATCATCATTATTAGCAATTGCGAGTATTTCTTTATAGTTGCGTTTTGAACCATGAAGAAGATAAAACAGTTCACAAACTG
>JAAERC010000597.1 GCA_024230695.1 Candidatus Zixiibacteriota bacterium | reverse complement strand
CACTTACGAGTATCCGATTTGTCAGCCACAACCTTACTGATGTCATACGCCTGACTCCTTTACCTGATTATGAATTGCGGCCTCGTCTAAAACTTGAGGCAGATTGTAACACAAAGAAAAAATCATTTGCAATCCTGATAATCGTATTTTTGCGTTCTTATTAAAACCGCTATCTAAAATAATCATAATATGCAAAAAAGGATACCAATAAAGGCATCCTTTTATAATCTCATACGTGTAATATTCCTCGGTAGCCTGGCGATCATTATCAGTATGATATTAGACCCATGGCTTTGCGTCCCAGGGTTTCCCCCTGGTTTGCCTTTATCGTGGTTACCGGGTTGCCTGGTTAAATCAGACAGTAGCGCCGGTTCTGTTAAATTGTTAATGTCCCACCAGAACATCGAAAGAAAAACAGCTTGTATATTTACACTTTGTTAAGGTTTTTTGCTTAGGGTTTTTAGTCTCGATTTATCTCGACTCAAGTCTAATCTTATGTATGTGGGATGTCAATAGTGTTTATGAATATTTTACTTTGGGTATTAACATATTTACGGAAGAAATCAGACAAAATATCGAAAAAGTGATGAGAAATTGGTTCAAATGAAGCTCAACTAGCCAAATGATGGGATATAAATCGAATAAT
>JAAERC010000596.1 GCA_024230695.1 Candidatus Zixiibacteriota bacterium | reverse complement strand
TTTTCCCATATCGGGAAATGGAATTGGTAATTACTAAACAGTATTCCAATGTTTTCGATAAAGAGTGGTTTTGTCAACTTTCAACAACTTATACTTCGGTACTCAACAACCACTTCCAAACCGGAACAACCACAATACCATTAGCAAGATTCAACTCATCATCCCAAGTTACAATAGTCCCCGAATCAATGGCCAAAGCCTTCATCACCGTTTGCAAACCACGTAACTCCCGCTGAAAAATTTTTTCATCCGCCATATCCCAACAAACTTGAATTAACTCAATATTATTTTTTAGCGGATGACGAGCCAAAAAATCAGTCTCATAACCTTCCTTAGTATTAACATATTCAACTACATAACCACTACGTCGCAACTGCAAAAAAACTAAATTTTCCAACAAAACCCCATAATTCGCTGAATTACGAAAAGTCATAGCATTCAATAACCCACTATCTATGCTATAAATTTTAGCCGGATTCAACATCCGCGATTTCTCAGAACGACTATGGATTGGAACCCGGTAAAATAAATAAGCATCACTCAAATGGTCAAGATACTCATACAGACTATTCTTTGTACACTTGACCGCCATACTCTTCAAGCTGTTATAAAACTTATTGACACTGAACCTACCACCGGGCGAATTCATAAGATGCCGAACCAGATATTTAATTGCGGTAATATTGCTTACCTTATGCCTCAAATTCGACAAACAGCCTCAAATTTTGCGCAAAAACAGCCAAATTTCTAGCCCAAAAATTTTGACCATGCCATTTATAGTTGGGTTTCGGCATAAACTTAGCTTCACACAACCGAGCAGAATGATGGTGTGGAAAATCGTGAAAATAACTTTATTTTTCTCTTGACATATAGATATATCACTGTATAATGACGTGGTGCGTAATTGCTTCTAAGGAGAATGATATGTTTCCACGTGTCGTCAAACATCAAAAAAATGGCAAAAAATATGAATACTTGGTTATCAGTCGTTCGATTCGCAAAAACGGCAAATCTACCACTGAAGACATTTTCAATTTAGGTAATATAAACAACTTCAAAAATCACGATATTCTCAACTTGATTGAAGGTTTGATGCGGATATTTCAATTGGACAAATATTGTCTAACAGAAGATATTGAAGTTTTGGAATCACTGACCTACGGTCCGATTATGATATGGCAAAAACTGTGGCAGAAGATGAACCTATCAAAACTGATTGGTCAACTTATGAAGCAGCGACATGCTGGCGTTTCTTTAGAAGTAGAAAAGTATGCCCAGTTAATGGTGGTTAATCGTTGTGTTGAACCATTAAGCAAACTTGGAGTTACCCGTTGGTTTTCAACTACTTGCTACAAAGAATTACATGAATTTTCCGAACTACCATTGGATGTTAATTATTTTTACCGCAGCATGGATTATCTGGTTGAAATAAAAGACGAATTGGAGGAAGCAATTTATGAACGCTTACGGAACTTGTTTAGTATCAATGTTAAGTTGACGTTTTACGATATAACAAGTAGCTTTTTTTATGGCGACGAATGTCCGTTAGCCGAACCCGGTTATAGCAGCAGAGATAATCGTTCGGATTGCGAACAGATTGTAGTAGGTGTGGTGACTTCATATGAAGGTTATCCGCTCAAACATTATGTTTTTAAAGGCAGTACCACAGATTCAACTACAGTTGTCGAAGTAGTCGAGAACTTAAAACGTTCTTACCATATTGGTGAAACAATATTTGTGGGTGATAGAGGTATGATAACAAGACTGAATTTAGATACACTGGTTGACCAAGGTTATGATTACATAATGGGAGTCAAACTGCGTCAAGATTCGTTGTTTCAAATGCTTCTTGAACAAGACAAACTTGATTTGGAATCAGCTACTTTTGATGAACAGAAAAAGTTAAAATTGTTGGAACATACTATTTCAGTGAAGGAGTTTTTATTGTGGAAAACTTCGCTCATTTTGGTTGCCAATGGACTTACCAAAAATTTTGATGGGTGGCAAAATTTTGTTAATAGAATCGGTATGTTAACCGACAATGATACGCCTACTGTTTCCGATTTTAGAAGCATTCTGGAAGCATTATCTGATTCTATGACGACCAAAGTTCGCAGCAAAATATGGACGCTCATTAAGCGTTATAGTGGCCATTATGAACTAACCAATCGCTTCATCTGTTGCCTTAATTCAGAACGTCAAGCAAGTGCAGCAAATTACCGAGAAAGGAAGCTTAAGCAATTTAGTGAAGAACTGGATAAATTATTTACTAAAGTCACTGATTCAAAACAGAAAAAGAAGTTGAATTTCGACAAAGAAATTGGTAAAATATTTGCTGGTTTTCGTTCTAAATTTAAGAAGTTTTTTAACTTCGAGAACCAAACTAGCTATTCAAAAAACATTGAAGCAATTGCTCAAGACGAAAAATATGATGGTGTTTTTGTAATACTAGCTAGCCGGGATGATATGACTCCGGACGCAGTGGTGACTTCGTATAAGAACTTGCGAGAAGTAGAAACTTTGTTTGATGACTTCAAGAATTTCGTGGATATTCGACCTATTCGACATCGGTTAGAAGAACGAGTGCGAGGTCATGTCTTAATCTGCATTCTAGCGTTGCTTCTCAAACGTATATTTAGAAGTAGATTGTTTGAAGACTAAATCAATCATGGAACCTCTAGAAGAAATTGATAAAGTGAAATTGGTGCGATTCAAAGTCAAATTTTCCCAAAAGGAAGACCGTCATCAAATCATTCCCAAGGTAACCAATCTGAATCCAATGCAGAAGAAGTATTTCAAAGCAGTGGGGATTAAAAACCCTATGAACATTGAGAAATTCATGTGGTGAGGAAAAAATTTTGGACAATGGTGCTATTAGTGGCTTTGCGGCGATTTGCTGTCTAATCTGAGTTGTAGTTATTGTCAGTTTGAGAATGGATTGCATGGTTTTGGTCTCCGGTTGATTTTTTATAATAACTACAAGGATTACATGTAATAAAGGATTTACCATAAAAATTATAGTTTTTAAGTAACTACTGTGTTTCATTTAGTACAACGGATCAGGGGACTGACCGGATTGGTGCGAGACTGTAGCTCACCTTATCGAACCAAGGCAACCCCCATACAGACTCATAACGAGAGACACATAACACACCAATCCGATTTACTCCCCCGATCCGTTGTACTTAATACCGGATATTACCTGAGTAATTACGTTTTTAAAAGAGCCAATCAAATGGAATTTTGGTAAACATCAAAATGGCTTTGGTCAAAATATTTAAATCCATATAACCTTTGAAATACACAGTGATGTAGCTGTGAACTAAAAATCCCTTTTTATAAATCCTTTCTTATATACAATCCTTGTAGTTATTGTCAGTTTGAGAATGGATTGCATGGTTTTGGTCTCCGATTGATTTTACAATAACTA
>JAAERC010000595.1 GCA_024230695.1 Candidatus Zixiibacteriota bacterium | reverse complement strand
CCATCTCACCTTCATTAGGATATTATGAATATACGCCTACAGAGGAAGGATCCTTTGATGTCATATTTATGGGTACTGATGGCGAGGGTGAACCAATTTATTTTACCAAAACCTATATTATCTATTATAATCGCTCTCCAATTATCACAAATGGCGGTATCATTGAAAAAATAGCCGTCATAGGTGAGGAGTTGGCATATGATGTTAACGCGACCGATTCTGAAAGCGACCCTTTTACATTTTCGTTGATTTCCGGTGCCGGCTTAATTGATGAAAATACCGGGATGCTTACCTTTACGCCTGAAGATTATGGTATATATGAGTTTGAAGTAGCGGTTACTGATTCGTGCGGTGCCGATACGTCGCTGATTACTTTTGATATTATTCTCGGCTTTGTTCTTGAATGTCCTCCTGATGAAGTTGTCGATTTTATCTGCCAGCCTGATACCTTATGTTACCCGATAGGTGGTATTCCGGATGAGGCCAGCGTGACCGTTGAACCATCATCAGCCTGGTATGATATTGAAACTAACTCAGTATGTTTCTATACTAATTGTTCGGTTGTTAAAGATATAAAAGTCATTGTAAGTACTCAAAATACAAAATGTGATGATTGCCCTCCAATTGATATAGACAGTTGCATGTTTACTGCAGATGTTACGCTTAATTCATTCCCAATAGCGATGTTGCCTGAAGATCAGTCAATCTGGCTTTGCGAGCCTTCTGAAATTTGCATTCCAGCCGGCATTGATGATATCGATAATAATATTACCGATATTCTCGTTGAAATATTGCCCGGCGGTCAAATTGGAGAATACAGTGAGATTACCGGTAGCGCCTGTTTTACACCAACGGAATCAGGTAATTATAAATTGATACTTACCGCTCTTGACGAATGCGATGCCTCTGATGTTGATACTATCAACTTGGATGTTACAATTAACACGGCTCCTACAGCTGTTTGCTCGGAAATTCAGGAACTTACGGTTTGTGATTTATCAGATTTAACTCTGAGTGGTTTTGTCTGTGATGATATTGATGGAAATCTTGTTTCCTGCGAAGTTGATAATGGGATTATTAGTAACGGAGAAGTCACTTTCAGTCCGGTTGAAGGTGAAAACAGTATAACCTTAACGGCGACCGATGAATGTGGTGCGATTACAACATGCCAGACAATAGTGATTATCACCCTTAATAGTCCACCAACGGCAACTTGTCCACTACTTCAGGATCTTCTGGTTTGCGATCTTTCTCCGGTTATAGTTAATGGATTTGAGTTTAGCGACTTAGATGGCAATTTACAAAGTGCCGACGTTGATAATGGAACTTTGGCTGGCAACGAAGTTACTTTTATTCCGGTTGAAGGTGAGAATATTATTACTCTGACTGTCACCGATGATTGCGGCGAAGTCACAACTTGCCAGACGATTGTGAATATCGCTCTTAATAGGGCTCCAATGGTAGCATGTCCGCCATCCGAAGATTTATTTGTTTGTGATTTATCGCCGATAACGATTTCGGGATTCAGCTATATTGATCTTGATGGCAATATGTTGAGTGCCGAGGTCAATTATGGTGTACTAGATGGTGGTGATGTTACTCTAACACCAGTTGAAGGTAGAAACAATATTACCATAGCAATTACCGATGAGTGCGGCGAAACGGCCAAATGTTATACGGATATCAATGTAATACTAAACACTGCGCCGACGGTAACATGTCCTCCTCAACAGGAACTATTTGTCTGTGATCTTTCTGATATTACAATCGACGGTTTTTTATATGAAGATATTGACGGCAATATAACTAACGCCGAGGTCAACAATGGAGTCTTAAGCGGAAACGAAGTTACTTTTACTCCGATTGACGGTGAAAACATTATCGAACTGGCTGTTACAGATGAATGCGGCGAAGTCACGACATGCGAAACAACGATATTGGTTACTCTTAACAGCCCGCCAACAGCGACTTGTCCCGATGTTAAGATTCGCGCCTTATGCGATTTATCTCCTATAACTTTGAGCGGATTTATCTGTGATGACATCGATGGCAATCTGATTTCCTGCGTAGTAGACAATGGCACTTTAGATGGTAATGACGTCACCTTCACACCAATTGAAGGCGAGAATGTTATTACTTTAACCGCCACTGACGAATGTGGAGAGGTCACGACTTGCCAGACTATCGTGAATATTGTTTTAAATACTGCTCCGACAGTTTCGGTTCCTGATGATTTGGAAATGTTTGTTTGCGATATGGAACCAATTACTTTGAGCGGATTTATTTGTGATGACAAATATGGCAATTTGATTTCTTGTGAAGTAAACAATGGAACCTTAGATGGCAATGATGTCACTTTCACTCCGGTTGAAGGGGAGAATGTCATTAAATTAACGGCCACTGATGAATGCGGTCTTTTTGCATCCGATCAGGTTGTTATTAATGTTACCTTAAATAGTGCGCCAACGGTTTCTTGCCCCGGAGATCAGGAACTGTTCCTTTGTGATTTATCACCAGTAACATTACAGGGATTTGATTGTGATGATATCGATGGCAATCTGATTTCATGCGAAACAGATAATGGAATTATCAATGGTACAGAATTGACATTCACTCCAGTGGCAGGCGAAAATATTATTACTCTAACAGCTACTGATGAATGTGGTGATGAGACTACCTGCCAGATTACAATCTTCGTAACAATCAATAATGCACCTACGGCAACCTGCCCAGGTGATCTTGAGTTGTTTGTTTGTGATTTATCTGACATTACTATTCCGGGATTTGTTTGTGATGATATTGATGGCGACTTGATTAACTGTGAAGTTAATAATGGAATATTAAGTGATGATGTTGTCACCTTCACACCAATTGCCGGAATTAATACTATTACATTGACTGCCACCGACGAGTGTGGTGTTATTACAACCTGTCAGACATCAGTAACGGTTACTCTTAATTCCGCTCCGACAGCATCGGTTCCAGAGCCAAATGAGCTATTTGTTTGCGATTTATCTGATATCACCATTCCAGGATTTACTTGCGATGATATTGACGGCAATCTGATTAACTGTGATGTTAACAATGGTATATTGAATGGTGATGCCGTCACATTCACGCCAATCGTCGGACTTAATACAATTTCTTTGACTGCTACCGATGAGTGCGGATTAGTTACCACTAATCAAACGACCGTTATGATTACTATGAACAGCGCCCCGATTGCCAACTGCCCTGAAAATCTGCAAATGCAGGTTTGCGATTTATCAACTATTATCATTGATGGATTTTTGGCTACTGATGCCGATGGCAATATTGTTTTATTTGAAGTTGACAATGGAAATCTTTTTGAGGAACAAGTTGAGTTCACGCCGGTTGAAGGTGAGAATATTATTAATTATACAGTTACCGATGAATGCGGAGCTACCTCGACTTGCCAAACGATAGTCAATATTACTCTTAACAGTCCGCCGACAATCACTTGCCCGCCTACTCAAGAATTACTGGTTTGCGATTTGTCAGATGTAACTCTACCTGGATTTTTGTATGAGGATATTGATGGCAATATAATATCGGCTGATGTCGATAATGGAATATTGACAGGCAATGATGTTACCTTTATGCCGGTTGTTGGTGAAAACATTATTACTTTAACAGTAATTGACGATTGCGATGCATTAGTTAGTTGTCAGACAATAATTAATGTTACGTTAAATAACGCTCCAACGGCAGTTACTCCAGAAAATCAAGATTTATATTTGTGTGATCTTTCTCAGGTTTCAATAGATGGTTTTATTTGCGATGATATTGATGGAAATCTTGCTAATTGCGAAGTCAGTAATGGAACCCTAAATGGAACTGAGCTGACTTTTACCCCGGTAGCCGGAGCTAATATTATTATTCTGACGGCGACCGATGAATGTGGCGAAATGGCAACAAGTGAGTTTATTGTAAATATTGATATTGCGCCGACTTTTGAATTAACCTGTCCTCAGAATAGTTCAATATTCCTGTGTGAACCGGCAACTCTCAATTATCCTATTTATGGTATCCCGGACAATGCTACGGTAACTGTGAATCCGCCCTCAGCTTCATATAATGCCGAAACCGGCAAGGTCGGTTTCTATACCAATTGCTCTGTAGTAAGAGATATTGAAGTAATCGTTGAAACCGATTGCCATACAGAAATCTGTCAATTTACTGTCACCGCCACTATGAATTCAGCTCCATTGGTTGCTCTGGGACCGGATCAATCAGAATGGCTCTGTGATCCAGCCGAGATCTGTTTCCCGGCGGGGATAAGCGATGTTGATGATAATATCAGCAATATCTCAATTGACGTCCAGCCGTTTGATCCGAATGCCCCTGCGGCATCATATAATGATATTTCAGGTCAAATCTGTTTCACACCGACTACTACAGATCAATATGTTGTTTATGTTACCGCTACCGATGAATGTGATTCTGTTGCAACCGACTCAATTGTGATTGATGTTGTTTTAGATTCAGCACCTACCGTTTCCTGCCCACAGGAACAGAAATTATTAGTTTGCGATTTGACCGATATTACGATAAGCGATTTTATATAT
>JAAERC010000594.1 GCA_024230695.1 Candidatus Zixiibacteriota bacterium | reverse complement strand
ACGGCTTGGGCATTACTATTATCACCCACCGCACCTGATTGAGAGGCCGCGATTTTAGTTACATTATTTAGAACTTCCTGCGAAAGCCGTAAATTTCCAGCCGACGTAAAATGTTCATCAAAAAAGTTTATATTCGTTGAGTTATTTAAATCATATCCGGCTGTATGGATCGCGTTCACTTCGGAAACAAGCGTCTCTGCCAGAGTATCAAGATCATCCACATACTGCGGAATAATCTTATCCCGCATTTCCAGCAAACCCTTTAATTCACCATTATAATTCTGGACTGTCTTTTTAGTACCTTCCCAAACAACTTCACTGGTCACAAAACCTTTTCCGGCAGTTTCGTAAGTATCTATATGAAGCGCATTAGTCTCATCAACAATCATCAATGCGCCAATATAAACCAGTGTGGCACCGTTGCTTTGTTCGGATGTATTAACATCTATGAATTGAGACAGATTATCTATCATCAGGTCCCTGCGATCACGCAGATCATTGGCGGAATAATTGCCCAATTCCATTCTTGATATTTGTTTATTAAGCGATGCAATTTCATCGGAAAGACTATTGACCTTATTAACAATCAGTTCAACATCAATATCAATTGATTTTTGTAGATCGATCAATTGGTCATATCTTCGATGAAATCCGGTCGTAAGTAAATTTGCCTGTTCTTTCAGAGCCGTTCTAGCGGCAATCGATTCTGGGTTATTCCCCAGATCCATCCAACCAGTCCAGAATTTTTCCATCAGGTCACCAAGAGAATCAGTGCTGGGTTCCATAAATATTGCTTCAACGCGTGTTAGCATTTTTTCCTGAGAAGCCCATTGTCCAAGATTTTTATTTTCATCGCGATATTGTTGACTTAAAAATAAGTCACGGACATTTCTGATATCATTGGCGTTAACACCAGTACCGATCATGCCCACAAAATGTTCTTCGGGTGTAGAAGTTGAGATTGAAACTCTTTGACGGCTATAACCGGGAGTGTTTACATTGGCGACATTATGACCAATTGTATTGAGCCAAAGCTGATGAGTTGCCAGGGCTCTTTTCCCGAGTTCAAGACCACTGAATAAACCAGCCATCTAAGCCCTCCTATCCACAGCTATATTGTTTCTTATACTTTCAACTTTGCCTTTATCCTGATAGGTTGCGTTAGGAGCACCTATACGGCTTATCAGTTCAACCGTTTTTACTATATTTTCCCGGGAACGATTAATCAACATAACATTCTGATTGCGAACATTTGTTATCTTTTCGTTAAGATCGAGAATGGAATTCCGAAGTTGTCCCAAAACTATTGCCTGGCCCGATGCGACTGAATCAATCAGTCTTGAAATTGTAAGATCTTCGCTGGACGCTCCATCCAATGTCAGTTTTCCGATAACATCTTCGCGTCTATTAATCAGCCTCCTGCTCTCCGCGGCTTTTTCTCTTTGTAAGCCGGTAATCCTGTTTATCCGTTCAAGGTCATTTTCAACCAGTGCCTGTTGTTGTTCCTCAAGCAGTTCAAGGAATGTTTCAAAAAGAGACGCTTCCTCCTTGAGAATATCAATCAGTTCATGCACCAATTTTGAGTTTGAACTCTCTTCAGTTATTATGTTCGGCATCTGTTTAAATCTCTTTAGCTCTGTCGGTTACTAATCAAATAATTTTTGACCGCGCAGATTCTTAAGAACCTTTTCTACATAATTTTTAGTTTCGCGGTATGGGGGAATTCCCTCATATCGTTTAACAGCTTCGGGTCCGGCATTGTAAGCGGCCAATGCTTTCTTTATATCTCCAAAACGATTTATCATTTTCCTTAAGTATTTGACTCCACCCTCTATATTCTCACGAGGATCAAAAACATCCTGAACTCCCATATCCGATGCCGTTGAATCAATCAACTGCATCAATCCTTTGGCCCCGGCCGATGAGACAGCTTTTGGATCACCGTTGGATTCGGCTTTAATAACCGATGCCACAAGTAGTGGATTAAGCTTATATTTTTGGGCTACCCGTCTTATTATTGAATCATATTCACCTTTGGATACGTTAATAGTACTGAGTGGTTGTTTTGTTTCCGATAGACTAATAGCTTTTTGCTTCTCTGGTTTTTCTAGACCTTCCGGATTTTCAACCTTAATTTTAAGATAACTTCTTTGGGGCAAAGTTTGATTCAGATTCACTTTTTCGTTTCGTTCACTATCAAATTGTTGTTCCAATACTCTTTCCAGCGATTTATAAAGCTGACTTGCCATGCTTCGATCACCGGCTCCAGACATTTTCATGGCCAATTCCTGATCAAACATCTGTGTATAGACATCTTTTCCGAGCCCCTCTCCTAATCCAAAACCTTCACTCATCTCAGATTTGGGAATAGTTTGACGCATCGTTTTCAAAAGTTGATTCAAAAACAGCGATTCAAGCTCTTTGGCCGCCTTAAATAGCCGCTTCTTTTCAGCTTCAATACTTTGCGGTTTTTTCAGTGCCAACGATTTAGTATCGTTGTTTTGAGCCACTTCATTTATCGGAAAAGCAATATTCATCTAAATAATCACCAACTCCGCTCTTAAAGCTCCAGCTTGTTTCATTGCCTGGAAAATTGCGATTATATCGCGGGGTGTAGCGCCAATCATATTGAGGGCATTGGCAACTTCAGCCAACGAAATAACCTCTTCCATAAAAACAACGCGGGATTTTTCTTCATCGACCTGAATTTGATATTCATCAGTTACAACCGTTTCCCCTTGAGAAAACGGCTCCGGCTGAGAGATCACCGGGAACGATTTTATACTGACCGTTATATTACCATGCGCAATCGCAACCGGGGCCAGTGTGACATGTTCGCCAGCGACAATAGTTCCTGTTCGTTCGTTAATCACAATCCGCGCTCTTTCATCCGGCTGGACCTGCATAACTCCAATATCCGAAATAAAATACATCCGTTCATTATGGTAAGAAAGTGAATCGGGAACTTTGATCCTGATAGTGGCAACATCATCGACATAAGCCGTCAGACCATATTTATTGTTTATCCGTTCGGCTATTCGGGTTGCCGTCATATAATCGGGCGAATGTAAAAATAGCAGAACATCTCCATCATCATTTGATTTTTTAAGCGCGCGAGTGACTTTACCGCCACCTGGTACGCGTCCAACCAAGGTATAATTATTAATTATTTTATTACCATCATCGACTTGCACATTAAATCCGCCAATAGATATTGGTCCCTGTGCTAAGGCGTAAACTGTCCCATCTGCCGATGAAAGCGGTGTAATCAGCACAGTTCCACCCTGTAATGATGAGGCATCACCAATTGATGAAACGGTTACATCAATTCTACTACCCTCAGTATTATTTGAGGAAAGCCGGCCAGTTATCATCACCGCCGCAACATTTTTTACCTTTAACTTACTTGCCTCAATGGTCAGTCCCATCCGCTCCATCATATTTGATAAAGACTGCATCGTAAAAAGAGCACCCTTACCATCGCCGGTACCATCAAGGCCAATAATCAAGCCATAACCGATTAGATCTACTTCATCCTCATTATGAATAGTTGTGATATCTTTTATTCTGACTCCGGCATCTGCCTGGATACCAATCAGAAATATCAGTACTGTCAGAAAAGTCATCATAAATGATGGAATCGAAACTCGAGTGCATACAAATCCTAACATATATGCCTCCTAAAATATCCAGTCAAGAAATCGCATCAGTATACCTGGACGACTGGCAGTATTTGCCGCACCCTTACCGGTATATGAGATCTCAGCATCAGCCAATAAGTACGATTCTATTGTGTTGTCCGGTTTAATATCTTTCTGTCTTACAATACCCGTTAAAGTCATTGTTTCTTTATCATTTGAGATACCAATAGTCCGGCTTCCACGGACAACCAAATCGCCATTATCCTTAACACCAACAACAGTAACCGTCATTTTTCCACGTAAAGATTGTGAACGGAGATTCTCCCCTTTTCCCTGATGCTTACTTTCATTTTCACCATTCACTCCAAAAATTGGCAGAAACCGAAGTGAACCTGTTCCCGGTCCGCCTGAAGTTGAAAATTCACCTGTTTTCTGGGTTTTTGTTTCGGATTGAGTGGATGCATTTGAAGATTCGTAAATTAACACTGTTAAGATATCACCGACCCGATTCGCCTTAATATCGGTAAAAAGCGAAGTTGCTTGTCCAAAATCACCGGACCATACTTTTAATGTAAAGGGCAGTAATAAAAGAACTGCTAATAACAAAACCACTTTTTTAAAATTCATTTTATTATCTCCTACCTGACAGCAATCTCAACCGTTTCGCCATCTATAATGACGCCGGTTAGTATTTTTTTTGATTGTTCGTTTTTAACCCTGATTCTTTCGCCGATATATCCTGATTCCATCGCCTTGCCTTTGGCCGAAATTTCAAGAATAGACGATTTATAGAAAATGGAGATACCCTGACCAGTTAGGATAGTAGGTATTTTTTCTACAGAGCCTGAGGATAATATCTGACCCTTCCTGATATTCCTTTTTGACCGAAGATCCGCCAGACTGGCTTCCGATGTCAGCGGCTTCGAGGTCAGGGATGTTATCTCCATTCGCTTAGATATACAATTTTCGTTATTTATTAATTGATGTCGTCCGATTCTGTCAGACGCTATCAGAACATCTTCGTAGTAGGCTATCTTTACTCTTATCTGCCCCTTCTCAATTTCCTGCCCCTCATTAAACAAGAAAATTTTAAATGCCATCAAACCACGAGGTTTTGATTCGGTCATTGGCTTAAGAGCTAAACTATCAAAAATGAAATTGGTTTGATCAAAACGACTGCTTCTTATCTCGACCTCAATATCATAATCATCAAGGTCATAATAATTGATAATATTTTCAGTTAGAAGTTCCTCAAAAAAAGTATCGGAAAAACTGTTAACAGCGGTCATCATTATCAATCCTATGATAAGTAGACAAATCCATTTGCCGTTTTTCATTAATTTATCCTATCGTTTTAGATTATTTGCTATCTGTGACATATCATCACTTGTCTGAATCACCTTGGAGTTGATCTCATAGGCTCGCTGAGCGACAATCATATTAACCATCTCATCAACAATAGCCACATTGGACATCTCGAGATAACCCTGTTCAATTTTTCCTATTCCATCCTGTGTCGGAGTTCCCAAAATCGGTTCGCCTGAGGCACCGGTTTGTAAATAAAGATTATGTCCGACGGCAGATAGACCGGCCGGATTAACAAACTT
>JAAERC010000593.1 GCA_024230695.1 Candidatus Zixiibacteriota bacterium | reverse complement strand
TTAACTGCGCGCCAATTTTAAAATCGGCCGATCCTTCCTGAGGAATCCGATAAATCATCTCATCACCCGAGGGATCCATCCATTCCAGAATCTCAATAAGTAAAGACATATTCTATCTCCCAAAATTAGTTTTAATATATTTCTTATATTTTCGACAAAACTACGGCCTTTCTTGAATTTGTGGATTTATCCGTTTTATCTCATCAATGGATATACCAAGGCCTTGATACTTTATTCAAAATATGGGCATTTAATTTTGTACTATATTTGAGCAGAAGCAGGTTTAAACACAATAAAAAGAACGTGTTAAATACTACTATTACTATGGAGTTTTATCTTGACAATTTCCATAATATCTATAGATTATTATGTATAGGCATATTATCTGATCGGGAAAATTAAATACGCAGAAATAACATAAATCATATTCTGGATGACAAATGTATAGAAAATTTGCGATATTGGCTCTTTTTTGTATAATCCTTCTGATTGGATTCACTCCACAAATCAACTCCAGAGATATTCTATCAAAAACTCCACATCCCCAATATAGCAATGATGAGATTGAAT
Organism: Candidatus Zixiibacteriota bacterium; assembly: GCA_024230695.1. Next base: position 2,107 of record JAAERC010000593.1, on the reverse strand, counting down.
CTAAAATTCAGTTTGCCCGAGAAATTATTTGTCCCAGACAAATTGAGAACAAAGATACTAAATCAATTTCATACGGCGACTGGATCGCTTCGCAGGATATATCACGTCCATTTTCGGCAAAGCCAATTATCATAAATAATACTATTAGGGATGGATCGAAACTTTGCGTTATTGTCAATAGTAATCTCTATCCATCAATTGAAAGCTCTATTACCCAATATGTGGTCGATCTGACAATTGAAGGTTTTACAGTCGAAGTCTATACTTTTATTGGTGGATCTCCTCAGGATTTAAGAGTATACCTACAGGGCTTATATGCCAATGGCATGAATGGATGTCTATTAGTAGGTGACCTGCCCGTTGCCTGGTATAAAGAAGCGGTTCCGATATGAAGCACGTCCCCTTGCGAGGAGTTTCCTTGCGATCTTTTTTATATGGACCTTGATGGTAACTTTTATGATACAGATATTGATGGTGTATACGATTTGCATGATGGAAACGTAGCACCTGACATTTATTTTGGCAGACTTACGGCTTCTCCCCTGAATTATAGTGGCGCTGACGAAGTATCATTACTTCAAAATTATTTTGCAAAAAATCATATATATCGCACCGGCGGTCTGATTACGAATAATAGGGCGCTAATATTTATTGATGAGGAATTTGATGTGGTTGGTCCATATATAAAGGAAAATATGGAAAATGTATATTGCCAGACACGCTTTATTAATGGCCCGTATGAAACAACTGAAGATACCTATAAAACTAATTTAGGCGCTGACTATGAGTTTATCCATATACTGTGTCATTCATCAGAGCTTTTTCACTCTTTTTATGGACCATCTGGCGAATATGAGGGATCAATATTATACCATGATATAATTTCCACTGATCCAACAGCAATATTTTATACCTTATCAACCTGCTTAACAGGTCGCTATACAATGTCGGAGTATTTGGCCGGATGGTATATCTTCACAGATTCTTACAGCTTGGTTTCAATTGGAAGTGCAAAAATAACAAGCGTTTTAGATTATTATACATTTTATAACTCAATGGCCGATGGAGCTACAATTGGCGAAGCTTTTATGAATGAATATTCTTACTTTTCAGCGGGTGGTTATGATGATTATGAAGTAGCTCTTCTATACGGAATGACACTTTTTGGTGATCCAACCCTTAAACCAAGAGATCGCCGACCCGTTGAATTACAGGAAGCGGAGTTGCCCTACTGTCTAAAGAATAGAAATTATTCATTTTATCTTGATGTCGACGGTGGCAGCGCGCCGCCATATTACTGGAACATTATATCAGGCCAATTACCTGACGGTTTAACGCTTTACGAAACTGAAGGCAGAATCGCCGGACAGCCTACTGAATCAGGTTTATTCAATTTTACGATAACTGCTGAAGATATGTGTTTGTACGAACCGATTTACGCCGACACGATGGAATACAGCATTGGTATTGTTGGTGTCTGCGGTGATGCAAACAATAGCGGACTTATGGATATGGATGATGTAACAGATATTATTGAATATCTCTTTGATGATGGTTTGAATATGTGTCCGGTCGCTGGCGGCGACATGGATCAATTCGATGGTACTAATATTAATGACGCCTTTTACTTATATGAATATGTCGCCCATATGGCCGTATATCCAAAATGTCCGCCGTTTACGGGGACGATTCCATCAGCACCGGAAAATGTTATTGAAATACGAAACAGTACAGTGCAACCGGACCGCGATAAATACCGGGTTGATTTCTGGTTAAATTCTTTGTCTCCGGCAAAATCAATATCTATTCCATTTGAATATTCATGCGCCACCTCCCCGGTTGTTTGCGACTCCATTACATTTGCCGGTTCATCATATTCTCATTATTTGCATAAATATGGAAAGGTTGATGGTACTGAACCTAAGGCAGTTATTGGCATCGCCAACACCGGTGAAACCGCTCCGGCGACTAATCCCGCCCGAATTGCTTCAGCTTGGTTTAGTATAAATTCATCTACTGAAGAACAGGTAATAGTTATAAACTCTACATCGTATGGGCCAAACGAATTTATTATTGCCTCACCTTTTCCGACAACGCCGTACATCCC
>JAAERC010000592.1 GCA_024230695.1 Candidatus Zixiibacteriota bacterium | reverse complement strand
TTATTCATTTTGTCATTGCTTGCCAGATCGAACTGAAAATTGGCAAGGCAGGACTTTTCGATGATGCTGATTACGAATCTACTTCTAGTCCCTGGTTCGATACTCGAAGTTTGATCAATGTTGATCGATTATTGATCAATTATCGATTTTTGTGAGATTGAGTCAGAATCGTCTGAAATTTGCAATATGGGGTTTTCGACGGTGCTTATGATAATAATGGTACAGTTTTGCAAAATAATCGATCGATTGATGAGAAATCGATCGATAAATTCTCGATGTTTTTATTTATCATCACATCGAGCTGAAAATTGGCAGAGAGAGGTTTCCAATGATGCTGATTATGAATTTACATCTTGACTTTATATTCGACAGATCGATCAATATTGATTGTTCATTGATCAATTATCGATTTTAAACCGAGTAGAATCGCCTGACAAATTGTCACATGGGGATTTTCGATGACAATGATTAAAAATCATGATCATGGTAGAGTTTTTGCACGGCGATCTATCGATTGATCCCTTCTTGTCAGATTGAGCTGACAATTCGCAGATATAGACCTTATTGATCGCCCATTGATCAGTATAGGTTTCTGAGGCTGAGACCAAACCGAACGGCCTGAAAATTGGCATAGAGGGGTTTCTATGATGCTGATGACAATTATGATAGTTTTTGCAAAATATTGATCAATAGATTATCGATTTTGTCACCCTTCGTGCAATCACAGAGAAAGTCAGCATACATAAAGACGATTTCCTAATGACGAATATTGTGGGCTTTTGCCTTATCCATTGGTCGATCGATATTTATATCATTTGGTGGAATTTTCATTGTGTACCACACTGTATGTCCAACCGCTCATAATATGATGTGATACTGTGCTATTGCTGTTTTTCTTGACTAGTCTATTTTCTTCGACTGTATCCACTTGCCCATGAGCGGTTTTCAAATGGATTATGAATAAATAAATAAATAAATAAATTATAAGCAAACGCTTGTGCGACGCGCACGTGTCCATGACAATGGAAGCTTGTTTGAATATAACTTTGCAACCACAAAACCAATTTTCATGAAATTTTTGTGTGGACTGCCTAAATTCTTTGAGAAGACGAAATGACAAATGTCTTGCAGTTTTGTTTATTATTTGGCATGCAGTATGCTGACAAATTTGAATTTGATATTTTTGACCATTTTATGCTGAATAAATTTCAAAATAAATCTGAGGATGACATATACCAATCAATTCCTCTCGTCAAGCTCTATTTGAATCAGCTAAAGTTGATCAAAAAATACCTATTCCCAGGTTTTACGTTATCTGGAATTTTTTGACTTTTTTGCAAATTCGCCTGATTTCAACATGAACCGATACTGAACTGAATTATTTCATGCCAACTGAACTGATTCTGTATCTGGATTATAGTTAATGATAAAGAGTGCTGTTGTTCATTGTTTGGGTTAAAACAACGAGTTCGTTGTGCCCCTGTACTTTGCGATTTCGAATTCAAGCCCCCTCTCGGGCTCCAGGGGCCCTTCCCCTGTTGTGGAAAACGCACGAAAATACACTGTATAAAGGATGAAGC
>JAAERC010000591.1 GCA_024230695.1 Candidatus Zixiibacteriota bacterium | reverse complement strand
TCATACAAATGTATAGCCTCATTATAATTGCCCGATTTAGTTAATGCTTTTGCCAAAATAATTCCAAAATCAAAATTGGGACTGGCTTTCATGCCTTTCCTTAAGGCATCAACTGCTATCTGGTAGTTTCCTTTAACTAATTCTATACTGCCAACCGCATACCAATATCCGGACTGAGCCGCTATTTCACCGGCCAAATATTCTTTTTCCAAAATATCTACAATTTTTTGTGCGGCGTCAAAATCTCCGCCCTCGGCGAGGACTTCGGCATGCATACATCTGAAAGCGGGGCGATTAGCAGGAAAAACAATATTATGAACACGTATAGCTTCACCAAGTTCTTTGGCGGCGATTTCCAATTCACCTTTTTCCACATGGATTCTGGCTTTGATGTAATGTTTAAAAGATTCGGCACCATTATCACCGGCTGTTGCCAATTCCATTTTATCCACCGTTATACCATCCATCAGGATTCTTAACGCCTCTTCAAATTTTCCTTGATAGAGTGGTATTGCCGCCATTGATGTTCTGGCCAGTGAACGAGAATAACGATCGCCCTTAATGATTACTTCCTGAAAACATTCCTGCGCTTTTGTATAATTTCCTAAATAGACGTAAAGTCGACCCAGAGAAAGTAGAGTTTGATGTTGACCAAAGTCTGGTTTTATTGAGACGGCCTTTATATAATTTTCAATCGCCTTATCAAGTCTTCCATTTTTTGCGAATAGCTCAGCTTTGGTGTCATACGGGTTGGCATCGTTGGGTGAAAGTTTGATATAACGGTTCGCAGTTTCAATGGCCTTTTCATATTCTCCAGAGTAGTTATACATATATGCCAATTCATTGATAGTTCTGGTGTCAAGAGGGTCGATCTCAATAACCTTTTCAAATAAATCAATCGCGCGTTTGATACCTGAATATCGATATTCAAATACGCCCAGAATATAAAGGGCCTCCTTTTCATCAGGATATTGCTTTATTAGTTTACTAAGGAAATCCATAGCCAAATTATGATCACCTGCAACTGCCGCCGCACGACTTTTTATGTATAACTGTTCCTTAATATTTATTTTTTCAGAATACTCCACCGCCTTTGATATTAAATCATGTCTATTAGTATTGTCTAAAGTTGTCAGATAATAATAGGCCATAGCATAGGTCGAGTCGTAATTTAATGCCATTTCGAAACTTCGTTTTGCATCCTCATTATAGAATCTATCATAAAAATCTATTCCTTCCAGATAGTGAAGATATGCGTTTTGTGAATGAGTGGTAACTTCGGCGATTGGAGAGTCAGATTCATTTAATGCAGAAGAAGGCAATGATAAATCTTTTTTGACATTTTTTGTAAGTTTATCAACCAGGGTAAAAAGATTTTCATCGGAGTTTGCCTTGATTTGATATGATTGCACGATATCATCGGATGCAATGTTAGTCAATTGAGCAGTAACAATCAGCTGGGGTTTTATCTGGTGGATTTTTCCGGAAAGAATCCAATTGGCCCGCCCCAACTTTGCCACCTGGGATGATGTCGTCTCATTTAATTTATTTCCGTCTTGTCGTTCAATATATTTGAGAATATCATTTAATCTCTGGTATGATAAAACCTGAATATACTCAGATTGAGACAGGTCGGTAATAAGAAGATCGGTAATTATTTCGCCGGTTCGTTCGGGATCATCAGCAATTGCGAGATTTTCAAAATATAGTACAGCGATACGATTTGCCAGAGCCATCGCATCTTTGGTTGAATGAAATTCAATCTCCCATGGTTTTACCAATAAAATAACAATAATAGCCGCAACGGCCAGGGCACTTTTTAGGTATGTACCAAAATGTTTATTAGAGTGGTTTTTGTTTGTATCAAGCCGAGTCACAACATCCTTGATTTCTTCATCGTTTTCAATTATTTCTGCTGACGGTTGAAATTCCAGAACACGGTCGTTGCAATATTTGCACTCAAGAAGATGAATCTCAAATTCCTCGCGTTCTTCAGTACTGAGTAGATCTATTTCGTAAGCATAAAGCCTGTCACCGAGACGTTTGTCGATACATTTATTCATTATCGTTGTCTCCTTTTTTCAAGCAGATCTCCAATGCTGTTCTTGCTCGGGAAAGTTTGACATACATATTATTTCTTGTGATTTTTAATATTTTACAGATTTCATCTGTTGAATAACCCTGATATTTTAAATTCAAAATTCTGGCATGATCGGAGTTGATTTTGTTAATTTTATTAAAACATTCTTTCAATCTTATTTTCAATTCAACATTATGACATTGGTATGACGGCCTATTATTAAAACTGCCATGCTGTTCGGTAAGTCTTTTGCGGGTTTGTTTGGTTGTGACATAATTCATTATCTTGTTGTTCAGCACTCGATAAGCCCATACCGCAAAACTGGCTTCAAACTCGATCTTCCGACATTTGTCAATTATTGTCATAAGCGCATCCTGTACAATCTCTTCGGAATCATGCTCATCCCAAATCTTATGTTTAGTAAACAGTCGGAAACTTACAGTCAAATGAGATAATAACTTGTTTTCAGCAGTTTTGTCGCCATTTAGGAAGTCGGCGTACAATATATTTATATTAAATGCAGCACCAGTTTTTTCTGACATAATATTGAAATATATAAAACCTCTTTAAAAAAAACAAACATCGATTATCCAGAATAGCAAATACAGCTCTAATGAATTGGCCGACTTAATATTATACCATATAGAATTCTCCTTGATAAATAGTGTAAATATTATCCCCGAAGCCGATAGAATATATAAAGGGGATATAATATGATGCAAAACCGCAAAAGAACTCTGCGGCATAAAAAATCAACCGATGAGCATAAAATTGATCAAAGCTGTTCATTGACCGGTGAGATGTGGCTGTCACAGATTGTCCAAAGTATTTCTATCGCAACCTTTGTGATAAATAAAAATCATATTGTGACTCACTGGAATAAGGCCTGTGAAAAACTTACCAGCATTACTGCCGACAAAATGATCGGGACCGACCAGCAGTGGAGTGCTTTTTATAAGAAAAAACGTCCGGTTATGGCCGATTTAATTGTTGATAGAAAAAGTGAAATCACATTTAAAAGTCGATATGGAGAAGGCTGCAACAGGCACTCTCTTGTTGAAGATGCATTTGAAGTGAATGGTTTTCTTCCGCATATGGGGGAAAAAGGAAAATGGCTTTATTTTACGGCTGCTCCTCTCAGAGATATAGATGGCAAAATTATCGGTGCCGTTGAGACTCTTCAGGATATAACCGAAAGTCATCTCACCGCCGAAAATCTGAAAGAAACTCATACCTCTTTGGTAATTAAGCAGTTAGCGCTTAGAAATAAGAATCTTGCGCTGAAAGAGATTCTTAATCAAATTGAAGATGAAAAAAAACTGATAAAACAACGTATCCAGACCAATATAGATAAAACAGTTACTCCAATACTAACATCTTTAATCGAACGCGTTGATATAAAAGATAAGGAAAGTCTTCAACTTGTGGCTGATAATCTTGCGGATATAACATCACCATTTATAAAAGATATTGAAGACAGATTCATAAAATTGACTCCCCGGGAGCTTGAAGTATGCTCTATGATTAGAAATGGACTGGATTCCAAAAGTATTGCATCTATACTACATGTTTCCCCCTTAACTATTGATAAACAAAGAAGTAACATACGAAATAAATTGAATATTGTTAATAAAGGTGTGAATCTAAAGATGTTTTTGATAAACTCACAGGATTAATAGTGTCTTTAATTTATGTCTCTCAGTAGGTTACAGCTCGAGACCAAATTAAAGAGCCTTTATTGGGTATAAGGAATACCTGATTTGTCCCCGAATATACCCGGTTAAGATTTTTCAATCAATTTCGATTTAATAGGTAAGTGTATTTGAGGATTAAATCTCCTAATTTACACAACAAATTAGTAACTGTTTAATTGAATTACTAAAAGGTGGGCGCCAATGGTACAAAAAATTAAAACGATAATTATTAATAAAGTTTCAATGGGGGAATGCAATGTTTAAATCAATGAAACTGGGAACAAAGATAGCCGCAGGATTTGCCGCTTTGATAATTATTGCTCTGGCTATTAGTTACTCGGGATGGACTAATCTTAGCAATGTGGAAGCACTTGATAAGGTTACCACCAATGTTAACGACTCAAAGCAATTGGTATCAGATAGCCGTGGCCATATCAAGGACTTTTTGGTTCATGGGTTTGCCACTACTGGGACTGATGGTAAAAATGGTGTTGAGCGTTATGAAGAAGTTTATCAATCACAAAAAGATGCGTTTGTTAACATCTTATCATCAGACGAACTATCAGAATCAGACCAATCATTGGTTAATGCAGTCGTTAGAAATGCTGATGATTACAGAGCTGGTGTTGATGCTCTTGTTGGTGCAAGAAAATCTAAGGATGCGGCCTTTAAAGAATGGGGACGGCTTGGCTGGGCCATAACTGATAAAGTCAATGAAGCCATGGGCGATATTATTAACCCCACCAGAATTGAAGCCGAAAATTCTGGTGATATTGAGGGTGTAAAAAAATGGTCATATATTAGTAGCGGACTTGATCAGGATGTAATCGAACCTTTTCTGCTTTTACGTGTAACCGCAGTTTATCTTATTGCCACTAATGCTGAAGAACAATGGATTGGATATCAGAAACAGTTAAATAATGCTTTGCAAGGAATCGAGAAATGGGAAAATTTTGTGTCGGGAGAAAATCAACTGACTTCAGCCGCATTCCAGATAAAAGGATACCTTAATGAATATAAGGACGCCGGTTCTCAATTTCATGATGCTATTTTAACAAGCAAATCTGAATATGATGCAATTATTGTTTCGGCCGTTGATATGACTAATAATATGGATAAGCTTCAAACGATTATGCAGGAACGTAAAGACGATGTCGTAGCCCGTGCCAATATATTTACACTTATATTTTCTATTATTGGTCTTTTAATCGGAGTCGGACTTGCATTCGTGATTACCCGCGCTATCACTAAACCGATTAACAGAATAATCAATGGTCTTAATCGCGGTGCCGATCAGGTTGGTTCCGTTTCAAAGCAAGTTGCCTCAGCCGGTCAATCATTGGCGGCAGGTGCTTCCGAACAGGCTTCATCATTAGAGGAAACCTCATCATCACTTGAAGAAATGGCCAGCATGACTCGTCAGAAT
>JAAERC010000590.1 GCA_024230695.1 Candidatus Zixiibacteriota bacterium | reverse complement strand
GGTTTCCCAGGCATATTCCTTGATCTGTTCTTTTGTGGGGGTACCTTTGAATTTCTTCATTGTGTCCAGCACCCAGCCAAGACATTCCTGATTTGCCAGACCATGCAGAGGACCAGCCAGGCCATTCAAACCAGCCGAGACGGAATAGTATGAATCGGAAAGAGCTGAACCAACGGTGTGGCAGGTATTAGCACTGACATTACCACCTTCATGATCGCAATGGAGAGTCAAATACAATTGAATAAGTTTGGTGAAAATACCAGTTCTATCTTTTACTCCAAGCATCCGGGCGTAGTTGGCACCCCAATCGAGGTCTTTTTTGTATCCAATTCGTTTACCTTTGTTGAAACGAAGACGATAAACACCTGCGGCGATTCCCGGAAGTTTGGCCAGAAGATTTAGAGAATCATCCAGAGTTGGTTTCCAATAATCGGTTTTGGCCATACCCTTGTTGTATGCTTTGACAAATTCAGATTCTCTCTGCATAACCAGAATAGCAGTGTTAAACATTGCCATTGGATGAGAATTTTTTGGCATCGCTTCAAGAACATCCCAAACATATTTCGGAACTCTTGCTCTTTTGGCTAATTCTTTTGAAAGTGCTCTTGTTTCGGCTTTTGTTGGAAGTTTGCCGGTGCATAACAGATAAAAGATCTCTTCAGGGATCTTATCGCGCAGTTCCATGATCGGATAACCACGAACAATCAATCCTTTGTCAGGATATACAACTGATGTATCGCAAATCATACCTTTGATACCGCGCATACCACCGTATGCTTGCGCTACGGTCACGTCCGAAATTTTCTTGTGGCTTACTTTTTTGGCCAGTTTTTTCAGATCCTTACGAAGATCTGGAATCTGTTTGGCCAGAGTGTTTTGTAAATTAGCCATTTATACTCTCCCATTCATTTTATAGATATTAAATTATGTTTTTTGCAGTTTCATATCACCTTGTGAACAAATTCACATAAATTAGTAAACCATAATAATTAATATCGTTTAATTTGTCAAGAGCTTGAAAGATTTTTATGAAAATTAAGGTGAAAAATGATTTGAAAAAATATTCTTTTATGAATTGCGTATTGCTTGTGCTATTTTTTAAACATCTTTCCAGGATTTAAAAGATTGTTTGGGTCAAAAACATTTTTGATATCTTTCATTCTATTAATTGTTTTTTCACAAAATTCCATTTTAAGATATTTTTTTTTTGTCAATCCAATTCCATGTTCGCCGGTCAGGGTTCCACCCAATTCAAGCGTTTTTTGAAACAGTCTTTTTATTCCATTGTTAATCAGTTTATTTTTTAGATATTTTTTATCGTTGGTTAAAAAGTTAACATGGAGGTTGCCGTCGCCGGCATGACCATAGGAATTTACACGTATTGGAAATTCAGAATTCAATTCCGCCACAAATTTTACCAACTCTGGTAATTTTGATGGAGGTACACAAATGTCCTCCGCGATTTTATATTTAACAGATGCTTTAACCGCTTTTGACAGATTACGTCTGATTTTCCAAAGGTTGTTACTTAAAGCAGGATCATTTTCGGATATCAATGAAACAGGATCATACTGTCGGCAGATTTTCTCTATTCTTTTTGCTTCGTTTTGACAGTTTTTTCCGTCGGTTTCTAATAGTAGAATAGCCTCGGCTTTATTTATGTCAATAGATTTTTCATATTTGATAGAGCAGTTGATTGCATCACCATCCATATATTCCATAACCGATGGAATAATTCCGTCTCGAATAATATTGCTGACAACTGCGGCGGCTTCTTCCGGTTTGCTAAAGGCGGCTAAAATTGTTGGGCCAGTTTCCGGGATGTTAATTAATCTGACCGCAATTTCTGTGACTGCGGCCAATAGTCCCTCCGAACCGATTAAAACAGAGGTCAAATCAAAAATATCTGATTTGGAATAATAGCCGGTTTTTATAATCTCGCCTTTGACTGTGACAGCTCTCAGGCCGATTACATAATCTTTGGTAACACCATATTTTTTGCAGTGAAGACCGCCGGCATTTTCGGCCACATTTCCACCCAGTGCCGATTCTTCATAGCTGGC
>JAAERC010000589.1 GCA_024230695.1 Candidatus Zixiibacteriota bacterium | reverse complement strand
TTTCACCGCCACAATCGGTTTATGACGAGAAATCCCGCGTGCAATTTTTGTAAATATTCTTGGATCACCAAAATTCTCAAGATAGAGGAGAATAACTTTGGTATCAGGATCATCTTTCCAGAATTCAAGAATATCATTGGCCGAAATATCGGCCTTGTTTCCAATCGAGGCGACCATCGAAAAACCAAGCCCAAGCTCGTAGGCAAGATTCATAATTGCTTCACCAAGAGCACCTGACTGAGAAATAAAACCAACATTGCCTGGCAAAGCTTTGGTTTTTCCAAAGGTACAATTCAGACTGTATTCAGGATTAGTATTTACAATACCAAAACAGTTTGGACCAATCATCCGCATTCCATATTTCCGGCAGATATCGAGAACTTCATTTTCCAGTTTTACACCCTTACCCCCGACTTCTTTGAATCCTGCTGAAATCACAACTAATCCTTTGACACCTTTTTGCCCGCATTGCTCGGCAACAGTCGGGACAAAAGCCCGGGGAACAATAATAATAGCCAAATCAACAGCATCAGGAACATCAAGGACAGTTGAATAACATTTTATTGAATGAATAACAGTTGCTTTGGGATTAACCGGAAAGACTTTGCCATTAAATTCATTTATAATGATATTATGTAATATCTCGCGGCCAATCGTCCCTTTACGGGTTGAGGCACCAATTACGGCCACTGATTTTGGCCTGAAAATATGTTCTAAACCTATCATAACTTCTCCATATGCGAGGCAATCAAATTTTACTAAAATTACTCCCCGCTGTTTTAGTTCAATTGACGCAAACAATCAATATTGTTTCGCAAAGTCAAGAAGAATTTGGGTTTACCTCTATTTTGGCGGACCCAAATCATTAAGTATTAGTTATCGGTAGAATTTAATAATATGATACAAAAAAATAAAGGCCGGTCAAAGACCGGCCTTCTCGCTGAGGTAGGAATAAATAGGGATTTATTGGGGATTTTCATCATCTGACAGATCAATCATCTTTGATCCGGATGTGTATTCTGTGACATTATCGTTTGATATTTTCATCAATTTTTGAGTGACTTCTTTTATACGAATTGCAGATTCCTCGACAACCTTCAGTTTCCTGATTGTTTCATCATCTAGTTCCCCTCCACGCATCAGGAGAAGCTGGACATTGCCCAGGACAGCTGTTAAAGGATTATTTATCTCATGATTTACCGTAGCGGCTGTTTCTATAATGGCGTTCAAACGTTCTTTTTTCATTTTCTCGGAATCATCAACAGTAGGCGGCGCAATCCCACCGGCAGATATCGAAACCGATAAAGCGGCTGTTAATGCCTCGAGAAAATAATCATCACGAACCAATCTTCCCGAACCACTTTGAATTCCGATGACAGCACCAAAAACGGTATCGCCGATTTTGATCGGTTGGGTAAAAGTGGACATCGGTTTAGTGCCGCCAAATGAGACATAAGCTGAAACTAATTCCCGCTCTTTTCTTAAACCGGAGAATATCTCGGTTTCCAATTCCTGTAAAAGCTGACGTTCCAAAGCTGAATCGGCATAAGATATATTCATTGTTGGCTGATTTTGATTATCCCACATCATCAAAGTCGCGGCGGATAAGTTAATAAGTTTGCCAGTCGCTTGAAGCGCCTCTTTGGCAACGGATGATATCTTTTCGGAGTCGGCCGACAGGACGGCAATATCCCGTAAGATCTCAAACTGCCTAATTACTTTATTTTCATCATATTCGCGATAC
>JAAERC010000588.1 GCA_024230695.1 Candidatus Zixiibacteriota bacterium | reverse complement strand
CTGGTCGATTGAAAACTCCGATGGAACCAAAAAACTAAATCAATTTGTGATTCCGATTTATGGTTTTATCCCTCTGGAAGATAATCTTGAAGCTCGTTTTTCGGTGTCATCCATCTCCAGTAAACTTGATAGTTCGGGAACCGAACATACGCTATCCGGTCTTGGTGATGCCAGAATTCAGTTTAATAAATCATTGTCAGACGACCAATTTCTTCTAAGTTTGGGATTGAATCTTCCAACTGGGAAAAAGGAGTTGGATAGTGATGAAGAGTGGCCGGTGATGGAATATCTGTCCAAGGATTATCTTAATGTGCCGGTTCGAAGGTATGGCGAAGGACTGGGAGTTAATTTCCTTGCGGGGACCGCAACTCAGGTTGGTCAAATGCAACTTGGGGGTTCAATATCGTATGGCTTTAATGGCGCATATACCGCCTATGAAGGAGGTGGTGATTACAATCCGGGAGATATGTTCTCTATTTCGGCTGGATTGGACGGCCCATATAATGATTTAATAGTATCAAGCAGGTTGTCGTTTTCTACTTATGGTAAAGATAAAATGGATGATGAAGAGGTCTTTAAAGCAGGACATCAGATGACAATACAACTTGGTGTTGCCGGTGATAATAAGACTTTCGGATTCAGATCGAATATTAATTATATCATTCGCGGGCGAAGCACACGGTACGATTCAACCGAAGCAATAAATGATCAGCTTAGGATCTATGGAAATGAATTTTCATGGAACAGCTCGGTGTCATTTGTACCTGCAGAAAATTATTATATTGTTCCATCGCTTGAGCTAAGATTTATTGGCGCCAATGAATATGATTTTGAGAAATCATCTTTGGTAGGATTTGGAAGTGAGTTTGGAAAACAATTCAGTGAAGATCTTGATGTCAACATTGGATTTAAATATTACACCGGTTCGGCTGATGGCGGTGATATTGACCTGCAAGGGTTTCAATTATCACTTGGTCTGGCCGCGGCTT
>JAAERC010000587.1 GCA_024230695.1 Candidatus Zixiibacteriota bacterium | reverse complement strand
CTTAATGTTGATGATGAAGGTAATGATACCGAGGTGACTTACCTTGTTGAAAAGGGTATTTTAAAAACCTACCTGCATGATAAGATCAGTGCAAAACATTATGATGTAAAGCCGACCGGAAATGGACGGCGTGAATCATTCAGAAACAGACCGATTCCTCGGATGAGGAATACTTATATGCTTAATGGTCCTCATGAGAAAGAAGAAATCATCAAGAGTGTCAAAAAGGGCCTTTACGCGGAAGCATTTACTAACGGACAAGTCAATATTGGTCCGGGCGATTTCACTTTTTACCTTAAGACTGGTCGTTTGATTGAGGATGGCAAATTAACTGCTCCAGTCAAAGATGTTAATATTATTGGTAATGGACCGGAAGTCCTGAAAAATATGGTTATGGTTGGAAACGACCTGAAGATCGATACCTTTGGCGGTACCTGCGGTAAGGAAGGTCAGAGAGCACCGGTTACCGATGGTTTACCGACCACCAAGGTCTCGGCAATTACTGTGGGCGGAGTTTCATCATAAACAAAAATAGTTCAATGAATATTAAAGAATATAGGTTTTAATAATGAATAATAAAGAAAGATTAGAATTGGCGAAATGGGTAGCGCATCAGGCTCAGAAAAAGGGTGCTGATAATGCCGCCGCCGATTTGGGTAAGTATCGTCAGATCGAAGTTGAGTTCAGGAACTTTAAATTGGATGTTCTCAAAGAATCAACGCAGAATTCCTTGGATTTAGCAATTTATGTTAATAATAAATACTCTAATTCTTCGACCTGTGATCTTAGGAAAGATTCGCTTGGGAAATTTATTGATGAAGCAATCGCGATGACCAAATATCTTGGTGAAGATGAGTTTCGTTCTCTTCCTGATCCAAAATATTATGAGGGTCGCCAGGATAAGGAATTGTACATTTATGATTCTGGTTATGATTCATTTGGTTCTGAACGACGAGTAAAAATTGCCCGTGAGATTGAAGAAACTGCCCGAAATCATAGTGAAAAGGTAGTAGCTTGTGCCGGTTATTATACCGATGCCTGTTATGAATCGGTAAAAGTTCACAGCAACGGTTTTGCCGGATCAAGAAAATCGGCAAGTTTTTCAGTCGGCCTGGAAGTGACCGTTTGTGATGACAAAGAGTGCCGTCCAAATGATTTTGATTTTAAGACGGTTCGTTATATTAAAGATATTCCCAATCACAAAAAGATAGCAATTGCCGCGGTCGATAGAGCCTTCAGCAAAATTGGCCAAAAAAAGGCAGACTCCGGTAAATATGATATGATCGTTGAAAATCGTGCCGGAACCCGTCTTCTTGGCGCGCTTGCCGGTCCTCTACGGGCACGAAATATTCAACAGAAAAACTCCTGTCTTGAAGATAAGATCGGTGAGAAAATCGCGTCGGATAAACTAACTATTATCGATGATCCGTTTGTTGAATACGGTCTTGGTTCCAGATTATACGATGGTGAGGGAATGGCCACCAAAAAACGTATCATGATTGAAAAGGGTGTCCTCAAATCATATTATGTTGATAATTACTACGGCAAAAAGCTTGGCTGGGAACCAACTATCGGCTCATCAACAAATAGTACCTATCATTACGGAGATAAGTCACTTGATGATTTAATTGCTATGATGGGTACTGGTATTCTTGTTACCGGGTTTATTGGTGGTAACTCCAGTTCCAGCTCGGGTGATTTTTCATACGGTATTGTTGGTCAAATGATTAAAGACGGCAAGGCCGTTCATCCGATAAATGAAATGAATGTTTCAGGCAATATTCTCGACCTATGGCCAAAATTGGCTGATGTTGGGAATGACCCATATACTTATTCATCAAATCGCCGTCCAAGTATGTATTTTAAGGATATTGATTTCAGTGGTGTGTAAATAGGAACCTGAATTTATTCTATAATTGTAAAAACCGCGAGTGAATAAACACTCGCGGTTTTTATTATGAATAAAGTTTAATAGCCCAATTTAGAATTCAGCCATTTCCTTTTCATTAAGCGGGATAACTTCTTCAGCAGATGGTTTCGCCACTGGTGCCGCCTTTTTCGTTGGAGTTTTCTTTCGGAATTTATCTGTTAGTGTATGTAGCTTGGAAACGTGCGTCTCAGTTTTGGCATACCGAGTATCAGATTTAAGTTCTTGTTTAGTTCTTGCCTTGGCGTTAGAGCCATAGACGATTAGCGATAGTTCCTCAACTGCTCTCTGTAGTTCCTGAGCCTGGGAAGCCAATTCCTCACTGGCCGAAGATGATTCCTCCGCATTAGAGGCATTCTGCTGGGTAACTTGATCCAGTTGACCAACTGCTGTGTTCAGCTGTTCAACACCCTGCGCCTGCTCATCGCTGGCCGCGGTAACCTCGCCCATCAAATTGGTTACTTTTTGAATACCGCCGTTGATGTTCTTAAGAATCTCAACCAATTCCTCTGATGATTTGACTCCGGCTTCGGCATTTTTCTGTGAACCTTCAATCAGTGAGTTAGTATCTTTGGCCGCTTCGGCTGAGCGTTGGGCCAAATTTCTGACTTCTTCGGCGACAACGGCAAAACCTTTTCCAGCTTCACCGGCACGAGCCGCTTCGACGGCGGCATTTAAGGCCAACAGGTTGGTCTGGAAAGCGATCTCATCGATGACTTTAATGATCTTGGCGGTTTCATCAGATGATTTCTTGATTTCCTGCATCGCTTCGGCCATACTGTTCATAGCATTCATACCCTTATCGGTGGTTGTGCTGGTATCAGTAGATAAATTGCTGGCCTGTTTGGTGTTTTCGGCATTCTGACGGGTCATACTGGCCATCTCTTCGAGTGAAGATGAGGTTTCCTCAAGCGATGAAGCCTGCTCAGATGAGCCTTCGGCCAATGACTGACTTGCTGAAGCCACCTGTCCTGATGCGGAGCCGACCTGTTCGGCACCAGAGGATAGACTGTCAATAATCTTTATCATTGTTTTGGTTATGCCACGGGCGATCGTAACGGCGAGGAAGATACCCAATAAACCAGCGGCGATAGCAATTATTGTCACAATTGTTTTGGTGTTGCTGGCAGAGTGAAGCATCTGCTCATCGGTCATTACATTTTCTTCAACAGTCTTATTTACTTTCTTTAAAAGAGTCTGAATTTCAACCAAGTTTGGTTTTGACTTTTGGGCAAAAATTCGATTGGCCTCGTTCATACCGTGAACGCGGTTTTCTTGCCATTCCAGAGTTTTATCTATTGCGGCGAGTGTCTGTTGAGCATAATTCTCTGTGTTTTCACCATAATACTTTACTGCCTCATCAGTTTTACCTTCATTCAGCAGTTTATCAATATGAATGGAACTTTCGTGAAGATGATTATGTGGTTCAACGACTCTAGTCAACATATTGGCAAATTCGGGATACTGGAGTTTCAAATTGGCAACTTCCGGCGATAACATCCATTTTCCAAGGCCGCATTTGGTTGGATCCATCTGGACTTTAAGCTTGTCATCGTTATGAATAAAGGCATCTTTGACTTTATGCATCCATTTGAGATGATCGCCCTTTTTCGCTTGGAGAAAACCGGTCAATGCAACATCGGCCTGTTGAAAGTTTTTGCCTATTTCGATGGCTGATTTATGCAGATGTCTATGTGGCACCTCAAGTTCAGCCAGTATTGCCGTCAATTCTGGTACCAGTTCTTCGGCATGTTTACGGCCTTCACCATAATACCATTTACCAAAAGCGCATTTATGGGGATCAGTCTGCACATTTAATTTTGTAGTTTCCTCATCGGTGAGAAGAGTAACTACCTTATTTGCCCAGTTAAGATGGTCAACCTCTTTTTGAACCATCTCACCACGGAGTTTGTTACCGTCGATGACCTCTGATGCGTTGCTGACAATATCGCCAACACCGGTGATCGACCAGACGGCAATAAAACCAAGCATGACTAAAATAATTGCAAAGCCACCTCCGATTTTTTTTGCCAGTGACATTTTCTTTTCACTCATTATATCCTCCAGTTTGGTTGCAGCAGTATATTCTTGCATAGTGTGCTCTTATTTGAAAATGCATATTGAATAATTGCAAAACCTTACTGCCAATTGCAAGCCCCCTGGCAATTTATTATCCTCCCAAAATAAGGTTAGTTTTATATATTTTATCGTCTGTATAAGGAAAGAGTGGATAATCAAAAAAGGGATAGGTAGTGTATATATTAGGTACCTATTAAATGAGTAAGTTTTATTGTTGATATTTGGATGAGATAAGTTTGATATATTGGAAGTGGCAATGTCCCATAGGCTTACCGCTTAGTTAGATAGATTTTAAATGAACTAACAAATTGCTTTTGCTCTTGTCTATACCCAGTTTTTTTCTGATATGTTTACGACGCAAAAATACTGTTTGAACGGATAAACCTAGCAATGAAGCAATTTCTTTAGAAGAATATCCTTCCTTAATCAACATACATATCTCAGTTTCGCGAGGAGTAAGAGTTGAATACCTTGATTCCAATTGAGTAATATATGATGAAGACAGGTCATCTAATGATTTTCTCAGAGTGTTAGTAAGTTTTTTTTGATTTTCGTTGGCACCGATTTCAAGTTCACCCAATATGGGTAGAATAATTCTATTGATATTGGTTTGAGTTTGTTTTCTGATTAAATCTTTTCCCGACTCATACTTATCTAATACCTCTTTTAGTGCCACATTCATCTTTTTCAATTTAACCTGTTCTTCAATCAAACTGGTATTAGTTTGTCTCAGTCGTTCTTCTGTACGTTTTCGTTCAGTGATGTCTAAAACGGATCCAACGAACCCCATATATTCATCGTTTTTATTGATTACGGGGGCGCAGCTGAAGTATACTTCTATCTGGCTTCCATCCTTGCGGGTTAATGTGTTTTCTCCGACAATAGATTTACCAGAATACAATTGTGCCACATTGACATCACTGATTGTTTTGGCCTCACCGGGGAGAAACAGTGTATTTAATGGCAAGCCAATTAATTCCTTGTGTGAATACCCAGTCAATTCGGCCGTTATTGGATTGGAGAACGTTATAAATCCTTTGGCGTCAACCTGATACATTCCTTGCAGAGAAGCTTCCATGATTGTTCGGTATCCTTGCTCACTTTCCTGCAGAGTTTTCTCAGTTTCTTTACGTTTGGTTATATCACGATATACAGTCAATTTTTTTACTATTTTTTTGGGAAGGTATAATGGTAATTCAAGAATTTCAAAGATTTTCCCAAGTGAATCAAAATTCTGTTCCCAAGTGACAACCTTACCCGAAAATATTTTGCTATTTTTGCACCATGAGCAGACATCATCACAATCAAATAAATATTCGTAACATTTTTTCTTTGCAGGAGAGCCAAATATCTTTTTCAACGAAGGATTTACATATTCAAAAGTATATTCATTATTGGCAATATATATCCCGTCTGTCATATTATCGAGTAATTGAATTAGAGGACTTTTCATGATTAATATATTATCTCCAATAAAGAACTTTTAGGCATTAATAAATATAAAAATGCTGTCTGATAATATATAATTAATTATCATTCATAATATGAGGATTCTCAAGTTTGCGTATTTTTATATTCGGTTTTGCTCTATGCCCTCTTGTAATTAATAATATATCTAAAGGGAAAATATTTAACAATATAAAAATTGAATATATATTAAATATCATTAATAATAGTGGACGACAACTAATATTATTTGATTACTTGAATAATAAGGAAATAACAATTAAAAACCGCGAGTGAATAAACACCCACGGTTTTTATTATGAATAAAGTTTAATAGCCCAATTTAGAATTCAGCCATTTCCTTTTCATTAAGCGGGATAACTTCATCGGCAGTCAAATTTGATACTTTTTTGGGCCGTAACGAAGCTGTTGAGGTATAAACAGATGATAGAGTAGTAGGTCCGTTATTTGGTTTGTTGGGTTGTTGCTGAGAGTCTGTTTCTGACAGCCCTGCCTTTGTTCCTTGCACAAGACTATTTAGGTCTTTGACTATTCTCTGCATTTCCTGTGCTTGTGAAGCCAACTCTTCTGATGCCGATGATGATTCCTCAGCATTCGAAGCATTTTGTTGAGTAACCTGATCCATTTGGCCAACAGCAGTATTCAGCTGCTCGACACCTTGCGCTTGCTCATCACTGGCGGCGGTAACCTCACCAAGAAGATCGGTGACTTTTTTGATGCCAGTGGTGATGTTCTTGAGGATCTCTACCAGTTCCTCGGTTGATCTTACGCCAGCATCGGCATTTTTCTGTGAACCTTCTATAAGCGAACTGGTATCTTTGGCCGCTTCAGCTGAACGCTGGGCCAGATTACGCACTTCTTCTGCAACAACGGCAAAACCCTTACCGGCTTCACCGGCACGAGCCGCTTCAACGGCGGCATTTAAGGCCAGCAGATTAGTCTGGAAAGCGATCTCATCGATGACCTTTATGATCTTAGCAGTTTCATCGGATGAATTTTTTATCTCCTGCATTGCTTCGGTCATACTGTTCATTGCGTTCATGCCTTTATCGGCGGCGGTGCTGGCGTCAGATGCGAGATTATTTGCTTGTCGGGCATTGTCTGCATTTTGACGAGTCATACTTGACATCTCTTCGAGCGAGGATGATGTTTCCTCAAGAGATGAGGCCTGTTCCGATGCACCTTCCGCAAGCGATTGACTCGCCGAGGCAACTTGCTCAGATGCTGATCCGACCTGCTCGGCACCACTTGATAGACCACCGACAATACGGTTGATAGGCTTTGTGATGCTACGGGCGATAAATATGGCCAAAATAATGCCTACAATAGCAGAAAGTATACTAACTACTGTGACCATCGTTGATGTCTGGGTCGAAATATCGGCCATACCTGCTTGATAATTTGTACTGACCTTTTTAGTTTCCTCACCGATTTTTTCGAGTAATCCTTGAACCTTCTCCAAATGAGTTTTTGTTTTCGTTGAATAAATATGGTTGGCTTGATGCATACCATCAACCATCTCCTCGGCTCTTTGTTGTACGGCACGAAGTGCGGCTTGTGTTTTCGGAAGAGCAACCATAGTTTCATTCTCAAATATGGCATATGCATCTATCTTTGCCTGTGCGTCATTTGGATCCCATGTTTCATTGATCTTAATAGCGGTCTTGTGTAATTCATTGTGGGGTTCTTTCATGGCATTGATCAAACTTGCCAGTTCCGGATCTGACTCAGAGGCAATTTTGCCTTTTTCACCATATAAAAACTTGCCCAGACCGCAAAGATGATCGTCGGTCTGAACATTAAGTTTGTCCTGATTCTCAGTGAAAAGTCTTAGGCAATTGTTTACCCATTTGAAGTGATCAGTTTCTTTTTCAGCTAAAAACTTGGGTAGAGTTTGATCCGCTTGATGAAATACATTACCAATTTCTATTGCGCTGGCGTGAAGTAGATTATGCGGTTCACCAACTTCAGCAAGATAAATTTTTATTTCAGGGATAAATTCCTCAGCTTGTTTACGACCTTCGCCATGATACCATTTACCGAAGGCACACTTTTTTGGATCGGTTTGAACTTTTAATTCGGTGACATTTGCATCTGTTAATAATGCACTCACTGCTTTGGCCCAGTTAAGATGATCGATCTCTCGATGCGCTATTTCTGATGCTATATGATCACATTCTACGACATCATGGGAACTTTCAATAATATTACCAATACCGTAATATGACCATCCGGCGGCAAACAAAAGCATAGTAATTATAATTGCGAATCCTGATCCGATTTTTGCCGATAATTTCATGTTTTTGAACATTTTTTACCTCACATTATTCAAGTTGTTTGCCCCGGTAACATAATAGCCCCATTGTCATTTAAACTCCCTCCCACTATATTTGATTTTATTATTTTCGTATCATATGACAAGGATTCGGTATTATGTAAAATAAATAGAGGGGTTAAAACGGGTTACATATGAGCCATAAATATTGACTCATTTGTATTCAAGAGAGTTGAATTGTTTATTAAATAACGAAATTAGAGGATATGAAGCTATCTTTTGTCGCCAATTTATTCAGTTGATTGCAAAAATGAGGTCAGGTTTATCTTTTTCCCGGAAATATTGAGTTTTCTCCTGATCTGTTTTCGTTGATTTCGAACCGTTTCCCATGAAGTATTGAGTGACAAAGCTATTTCTTTGGTGCTTAAGCCGATTTTGATCATATTACTGATCTCAGCCTCTCGAGGTGTCATTTGCCCGAATGAGGATTCTAGTTTGCTGATAAATGGTTGTGTTACCAGCTTCAGACTATTTTGAAGAAGTAAGATATTATTTTTATCTTCCGGATTGGCTCTCTCCTTAAGCCTTCCCAAAATTGGCATGATTGTTTTATCAATATTGGCCTGTATTTGAACTCCAATTTGTTTTTTATCATCTTCTATCAGATCAAGAATCTCCTTAAGGGCAATATTTTTTCCAATAAGCGCTGATTGTTTTGCTTCCAGTTCTAAATTAAGAGCCTTTAGCGTTTTCTCGGCCTCTTTATATTTTGTTATATCTGTAATAATGCCAAGTACAGCGGAATTGCCATTATAAGGAATCAGCTTTGTGGATAGGATCGTATTAATTGATTTTCCTGATTTGGTAATGATTGTGTATTCTGTTGGCGGCGATTCAATTCCTTGCCTATATTTACTAAATCGCTCATTAATTTTATCAATTGATTCGGGGGCGATTATACTACGAAAATCGAATTCGGGTGCGTAAAATTCCTCCCTGGTATATTCCATAACTTCTTCACATCTGCGATTTACATATACTACCTTGCCTAGATAGTTAATGAAAATCATGTTAGGCGATTGATCAGATAATACCCTAAATTTCTCTTCACTTTCAATTAGTTCAATTTCGTCTGATTTGCGTTTAGTGATGTCATTTACTAATCCAAAGGCTCCATGATATTGGCCTTCATCATCAAATTTCGGCGAAACTGATACATATAGTAGTTTTTTTATGCCTTTGGCGGAAATAATCTCTAATTCATATTGAGTTGATATATTGTTTTTGCGAATTACGGTTTGAGATAAGACAAATTCTTTTTGGCTATCAGGAAGATAATTTAGTAAACTCTTTTGATTCAATGAGGAGATTGATTCCTCATCTAATATTTTGGCGAATGCAGGATTACAATATTGAATTAATTCAGATTCATCCAATAAACAAATTCCCTCTAAAGCAGAATTAAAAAGTTCTTCGTATCGCTTTTCCGATTTTGAAATGGTTTTTCGGGCTTGTTTGTGGGCCGTAATTTCCTTATTCAGAATATCAATAATACTGGTTAATTCAGCAGTACGTTTGGATACCCGATGTTCCAACGAATCTATAGCCTTTTTACAGTCGACTATTTTTGAATCATCAGTTATTATCTGACAATCAAAATTTTGTCTCCTGGTATGTTTAGAGAGGCATTCTTTTTTTTTGGATTTTTTAAATTTCAATGTTGTGTTTGTTGACTCATAATAAAAAATAGTAACTTCTATACTCCCATTGTCTTAATAATTATATCGGCAATAATCCTTTGATAATGATAATTGACAGGCGATTATATTTTTTAAAATTGCGATTCTTGTTAAATATCAAATCAGTGGATTATTTTACGGAAATTGATTATATATAAATAATCATTTTAAATTGCTGGAGGAAAATTATGAGCAATATATCTCGCCGTAAATTTCTAAAAACTGGTGCTAAAGGAGCTGCATTGGCATCAATACCGATTTTCTTTAAGACTAACCCGGTAGCGGCAATATTATCTTCAACCGGAGGAGAATTAACCTTGACCGATTATTACAATTTTTTTAAGGTCGATGAGGGAATAATCAATAAAATCATGTCTGTGGCGATGGAACGTGGCGGCGATTATTGTGATCTGTTTTTTCAGCATCGTTTGTCAAATACAATCAACCTGGAGGATAACCTTGTCAGCCGGGCCAACACAAATGTTGACTTGGGGGTTGGCATCCGTGTTATCAAGGGTGATCAAACCGGATATTCTTATACCGAAGATCTATCAATGAAAGCGATGAGTATGGCGGCCAAAACGGCGGCCAATATTGCCAATGATACCAAAACGGTTGCGCCGATTGAGTTAAAACTCCACGATACGCCCAGTTATTATCTTATAGATTCACCATGGGAAGAGGTTAATACCGACAAAAAAGTGCCATTGTTGCAAAAAGTTAATGATCGGATGCTGGCGCTTGATAAACGCGTTACAAAAGTTCAGGTATTATTTATGGACAGTAATACTCATATGATGGTCGCTAATTCTGATGGCCGGATAGTTTTTGATTATCAACCGATGACAAGAATGTTTGCTTTCTGTTCTGCCGAACAAGATGGTCGGCGTGAGGAAAATTATTATCGGCTTGGCGGAAGGTATGGAATAGAACATTACAATGATGATAATCTAAACCGAATCGCCAAAACCGCCGTTGATAGGACAATAACCCTTTTTGACGCGGTCAAACCTGAGGGCGGCGAAATGGAAGTGGTCTTGGCCGCCGGTGAAGCCGGGATTATTTTGCATGAGGCAATTGGTCATGGTATGGAAGCCGATTTCAATCGAAAGGGTGAATCTTTATTTGCTGATAAGATAGGCAAAAAAATTGCAGAAGATTTTGTGACTATTGTTGATGATGGAACCCTACCGAATATGCGTGGAACGATAAATGTTGATGAT
>JAAERC010000586.1 GCA_024230695.1 Candidatus Zixiibacteriota bacterium | reverse complement strand
CAATTGTTTTGTTTTTTAGATCGGTAGCAGTCATTTCCGCACCTTTATTAATTAATTATTTATTTTTTTGATTGTTAAGCTGTGTGCCTTACATCTATTTTAATATTTCAGTCGGGGCATCACCCCATAATTTCTCAAGAGCATAAAATTCACGAGTGCTTTCTTTGAAAACATGAACAACAACGTCAACATAATCAAGAAGTACCCAACTGCTCCCACGGACTCCTTCTTTTTGCCATGGTTTAATTCCCTTTTCATTTAGTCCGTCAAAGATGTTATCTGTAATTGCCTGAACATGAACATCGACCTCACCGCTGACGATAACAAAATAGTCGCAAATGGAGGAAAGACCTTTTAGTTTCAGGATTTTTACGTCGTAACCTTTTTTGGAGAGAGCGAGTTTCCCCGCCAAGCGAGCAATAGCTAGTGGTGTTAGTTTCAAACTACTGTTAATTATCTCCTAATCTTCAGATGGTTTCAGTATCGTTGCCTCGTAATCTTTCCCCAGGACAAGTGTGGCGGAAACAGTACGGTAATTATTTTCTAAATTTTGATATACTACTTTGTCAGGATCAAGCCCCAATTGAACGGCCAGTATTTCTGCCGCGTCAGTATCTTCAAGGCGCGAAATAATAAATGTTTCGGAAATATCATAAGAATCAAAATCATCGACATCTATTACTTTTACTTCCAGCGGTAATTTAACCCGTACAGGAAGTACCTTGGCTACTTGATTGGCAACACCATCGGTTCCACAACCGTTTAATATTTGCATCCTAATTACATATTCTGGCGCCTCAATTGTTTTTGAAAAACCATGCGTTATTCTGATTGCAAAACTGGCCGCATAGATGGCAACAAGAGCAAAAATCGCCACTATGGCAAGTTCCAAAATTTTGGAATTACTCTTTTTCTTTGGAGCGGTCCGTCTTCGAATATTATTTTTGTTTTTTGATTTTTTAAATAGCATTTTTTGAAAAAAAGGTGGGTGTTAAATTATTGTCCAGAGTTAATCCTCCGGTCGTTTCTATAGCGATCATAATAATACGGGTTTTGTCGAAAGGTCTCAAACCCGGCAGAAATCTTAAAGTTGGGCGATGGGTGATAATCCAGATAAATACCCGGAAGGAAACTAGCGTTATGACCTTTGCTACGGTCAAAAATACTGCTCGGATCATGTGCAATACCAAGTCTTAGATTCATCGAAAATTTGGATGAAAACTCATAAAAAATATTGCCCATATATAGACCGTTTGAACCTGAGCTGCCTCCGCCAGAAAAGAAACTTATTGAATATGAATGTGTCCATTTTAATTTTGACAAATCAATTAATGAAAAAGGTTGTCCGGCTGGTTTTAGACCAAGATAATCTTTCTTCATCTTTCCAATTTCGGCTCCATCAGTCAATTGCGCGGATACCGAAACAGAAATCAAAACAAATGCCAACAATGTAATTACAAAAATCTTTCTCATAAAATTTCCCTCTAGGACAGGCTAATAATACAAACTATCCAAGTTTTAAATATTTGTCAACTATTTTGCGTTGTTTACCTCAAAAAAATATTT
>JAAERC010000585.1 GCA_024230695.1 Candidatus Zixiibacteriota bacterium | reverse complement strand
ATCTTAGTTGCTTTCTTGAGAAACTCTTTTATAATAAACATACTTGTTAAGAGCTTTCTTTAATCCCTCATTAAATGAAGTGACATTATCAGGAAGGAATTCTATTTCAGAAGAGCTGAAGACATCATTTAGATATTCTCTTGATATAAATTCAATGCCAATCAATCGATCACCTTCCTCATCATCGGTTCGTTTTACCAGACCGATAATATTGTCCAATACTTCAATTTCCTGCAGAGAGATCTTCAAAAGAACCAACATACCTTCTTTGACCGGGCTATCCGATATCACCAGAACCCCACCGGCCGAGATATTAAGAATCGACCCATTGTAGCTTGGACCATCGCCCTGAGGCCAATACCCATCGACATCATCCTTTAATACTGATATATCCATTGGTTCTGAAATTTCCAGGCGGATATAGCGTCGCTTCTCTTCATTGTAAAGCTTAAACGGCTTTTTTACTGATTCAACATTATCGCCCGCTTCAATATCCGATATTATTTTTAGACGCGGATCATTCATTTCATTACTCCTTTTATTCAACAGTATTCCTATTATTCTTTTCAAGATATTTGACCAGAGATTTGACCATTTTATTGTCGAATTGAAATATGGCCTCTGGCAAATTTCGAAACAAACTGGCCGAAATCATGTTACTCGCATTTTCTTTGGGAATAAATTCAATACCAGTAATAATTTTATTATTATTACCACGCTGGGTATGACATACTCTTCCCAAAATCAATGGAGGGAACTCCAAATTATCCAATTCTATATTCATCAGAATAAAATTTTCATCGTTTAACAAATTCGGCATGTTGGCAAGCACCCCACCGCCGCCAATATTGGAAATAGTTGTTTCAAACCATTTTAGTTTATTCAAGCGAGCCGATATAATATTACGCTCTTCAAAATGCGTCAATCTGATAGCCCTATTTAATTCAAATCTAACAAATTTACGACGAACCATCGGATTTAGACTGTCAACTATTGGTATCATAATTCGTCCGTTATCCGAAGTAACAATCGATGATGCAAAAGCTATATTCTGACCCTTATATTCAAATTGAATATGCGCATTTTGCTTTTGAATCAGTTGACTGATTTTGCCGTTGGAACCGCTTTTGTCAAGAACTAACTTATTATCTGCGGCAGATACTATCCTTGTAGACAATGCTATGCCGGGGAATTGCTCGGTAATAATTTTAATTCTTTTCCCAAGCAGAATAGAGTAATCAATTTGGGTACTATTTATTAATGCTGAATTTGATGACATTATAATAGCCCCTTCTTTCGTTCCTCAATCTGCTCTTCAAAAACGAATCGAACCAGCTTGTTTTGGCTATGAACATCAAACTTCTTAACTTGAACGGGAAGTTTTGCCAACTCATCTGGTTTAAAATACTTGTGTAATTTATCAGATGTTACAAACTCAACACCGGCCAGTTTATTTTCGTCAACCGTTAGCAGACGGCGGCAATGAACTACAATAAATCGAGGGATATTCAGAACTGAATAATTATTAATCTTTAGTAGAAGCAGATCTTTCTCCTTGACATGATCATTAATATTCATTAATAAACCACCTGCCGAAATATTCAAAGTCTTTGACGGAAACCACTTGAATTCCTGATTCTCATCATTCAATTTGCTGATGATAGTAAAGGTCATCTTAGTCACATAATCTATCCGGACAAATTCTCGACGTTGAAGTCTTCTGATACTTCCAATTCCATATAAAAGAAGTTTATCAGGTGCACCCTTGCCGATTTGTTTAGTATGCGCCGGAAATTGGTACATTGCATCCGATTTAACAAACCGAACAAATACTTTGGCGTTCGATACCATAAACCTGCCACCCCTGATCCATTCCGGCGTGGTAATCACAATCCCATTATTATTAAAATCACTGATTCTGGCCATGTATATGCCACTATCTCCATTTTCCTCAACAACAATTTCAATCTTTTCCCAAACATCAAATGGATAATCTGTGTTTTTATTTTTTGTAGCCAGTTTCTGCATGTCGTTATTTACTTTGCTTCCGCCATAGTTCTATTATCTCTTGCTTGTTCAATAGCCAATTCTAAAATCTTTCTGGCCAGAGCGGTTCGGGAACGATCGCCTTTATTACGATACACAAGCTCCTGCCCGTTTCTGATTGTTGTATTAAAATACTCTTTGGCCTGCTCGACATCTCCGATTCGTCGGGATAGTTCGGCGATTAAATAGGATGCCTGTATTTGCTGATTACCCTGAGCAATTTCACGTCCCTCACTGAAAGCGATTTTATAATATTCAACCGCCTTGGTAAGCGCTTCTTTTTCATTTAGGACAATATCTCGATGTTTTTTAGCCATTAAAGTCAGGAAATCAAACAAAGACTTATGTTCAAAATATGATGTTTCCATACCATCAATATCTCCGCCCAAAGCCGCTTTTTTATGTTCCGTGTTTACAGCCTCGATATCATCTATCTTGGCAATAAGCTGTTTCAGTGTATTGTGGAATGATTTTAGTTCAACATCATATTTGTCTCTAATGGGCAAAAGAATTGATTTTAGCTCTGAAGCAATTTTGTCGTCCTCAAACTCCAGCGTGATGGCATTATCAACATCATATAGATTTGTGTTGACATCGTTTAATGATGTTTTTAATGTCGAGATTTTACCTTCAATAGAAACTAAATGGCCTTTAATACTCTGTTGATTGGGGTTCTCACATTTTGCCATATCACGGTACATCCATCCAATCCGGATATAAAAACGAGCCAGATCAAGGTTGGCCGGTTTTTCATTGAGTGTCTCATCGATTACAGCTAATGTTAATTTTAATAACGCCGTTTCATTTGGATAGCGGCTGGAATCAATTTTCTCGCCAATAGCCCTTATAACTGACTCAGGTTTACTTAGCAGGTTGAGATGATGATCCTTAATTGTTTTCTGGCGATATGTTTTAAAATAGGAATCATTCTTCCAGTCTTTATAACTTTTGGAATATTCTCTGGTATAAAAGCAATTATCACAAGTCGCCGTAAAATAAAGAAGCGGATTAATGGAGTGATATTTTGGATTACGCCACATTATTCCATTTGGGCAAAAATCCGTGTCCCGACCACTTTCAGTATATGCTCCGACTTTTATAGTCTCAAACTCATTAATTGTTTTGCATACCGGACATTCTACTTTCGCCAGGAAAATTGGTGCATCAGATGTCATTGTATATTCCTCTC
The DNA here is from genome assembly GCA_024230695.1 of Candidatus Zixiibacteriota bacterium. The sequence goes on along the minus strand of JAAERC010000585.1, from coordinate 875 downwards.
TTTATCACTAATCGTTATATTTTGACTTAACATGGAAAGCTCACCCTCGGTCATTGGAAGTGTCTTCTTGAGTTCGGCTATAGATCTTTTTTGAGCCAGAAGTTCTTTGGCACGATGAATCAATTCTTTCCGATTACGACCTATTCCGGTTCTGGAGTCATTTTCAATTTGCCGTCCCTCGGGTTTCTCCCAATTCATTTTGTTTAAGCTTATATATTCGAATTTATTTTCAATCGACTTTGAATCCTGTAACTGTTTCTCGGTTGTTTTAATCCTCGTTTTTGGCGGCAATGGTTTTGGTAACTCTGTTATTGTATTTGCTTTTTGAATTGGATTAGTAATTCCAATTTTGCCGATTCTTTTTACTCTATTTTTTCTTGAAATAACAGATCCTGCCATTGAAGTAAATAATCCAGCCATCATTTTTAGGCCAATCAAATATCTGGCAGTGCTAGCCCGATTTTTCTTTAAAAGAATCGGTTTGAACTTCAATAATTCCGGACCAAAATCGCCGCCGTATTGACGACAGATCAATTGATTCGGCGGAAGATTTAAAGATGAGTTATAATTTTCATTGTAATTATATCTAATTAAAAATGACTCGGCTTGTTCCAACAATTTTGATACCGATTTGACTTTGACAGAATTATAAAAATTATCTTCGAGTAAATAGTGGAATCTGTTTAGTTCAGAATCGCGTTCTGATAACCTATTCCTTACAATCACCCGTCCATCAAAATATTGATCTAAATATTCTTCAGATTTTTCAGTATCGGCTTGTCTTAGTATGTTTAATATTGCTGAATCATAGTTAACTTTAAAATTGATCTGCTCTGGCAAAATATTATTAGAATAAAGATGCTTTGATAAAACTT
>JAAERC010000584.1 GCA_024230695.1 Candidatus Zixiibacteriota bacterium | reverse complement strand
GCCAAAAATCGATAGAGCGTGAGTTGCGACACTTCTGGCCGAAACATGAAATACGGTTGATGTCATTTCGCCAGCGATTTTAAACATATTTGGCATCATTAGAAGCAGACCCTGAGATGCAGTAAATGTCGTTGTCAATGCACCAGATGTGGTCGCGCCATGAATAGCGCCGGAAGCACCGCCCTCGGATTGTAATTCAACGACATCCGGGATAGTGCCCCAGATATTTTTCTTTCCCGCGGCCGAAAACTCATCGGCGTATTCTCCCATGTTTGATGATGGGGTGATCGGGTAGATCGCGATAACTTCACTAAGGGCATGAGCCACATGCGCGGCGGCATAATTTCCCTCAATGGTTACCATTTTTCCCGAACCGGTTTTTTTCCCGGTCGGTTTTGTTTTTTTCATTTTGGATTTGCTTTCCATAATATGGTTAACTCCAGTATTAATTAATTCATATATAAAGTTAAATTGTTTTCGGTAATGTAATGGATGTTTGCCCCTGATATTTCCCCTTTTTATCTTTATAGGAGACTTTACAAATTTCATCTGCCCCTAAAAATAATAGCTGAGCAATTCCCTCGTTGGCGTAAATCCTTGCTGGTAGGGGAGTCGTGTTTGAAATCTCAAGAGTAGCATAGCCTTCCCATTCCGGCTCAAATGGAGTAACATTAACAATAATGCCGCAACGAGCATAAGTAGATTTTCCAAGACAGATAGTAATGACATCTCGGGGGATTTTAAAATATTCAACTGTTCTGGCCAGCGCAAATGAGTTGGGCGGGACAAGAATTGATTTGGCTTTAATATCTATAAATGACTTTGAGTTAAAATCCTTCGGGTCAATTATTGACGAATTTACATTCGTAAAAATTTTAAACTCATTGGAAACTCTAATATCATATCCATATGAAGATAATCCGTAGCTAACGCCCTTCTTAATTTGTTTGGGCGTAAATGGCCGAATCATACCATGCTTTTGGGACATCCGTTTTATCCAATTGTCAGATTTCACACTCAATCTTGAACCCCTTTATTTTTTGTTTTTTTTGTATATATATGCATGTGAAATAAAACGGTGAGGCATTTTTATACATAATAATATTCTACCAATATTAAAGAAATTCCGTCAGCTATTTGATTACATCAGCTATCGTATAGCTTTTAAATATCTTTCTTAAGTTGGATTCGGCTTCATGCATAACCACGCGAACCGGACATTTTGTAGATTTCTTACAAATATTTGCGTCTGATAAACACATTATCAAGTGATATTGTCCTTGAATTGCCTCAATAACGTCGCAGAAGGTTAGTTCAGAAGGTTTTTTCAAAAGTTCAAAACCTCCATTGACTCCTCTATGTGATCTGACGATTTTGCCTTTTGTAAGATATTGAAAAATTTTAGCCAGGAATTTTTCAGGAATATCCTCAGATTTAGCAATTTCAGAAAGTGGAACACGACGGCTTGTGTCTTGTTTGGCTAAGTAAATTACACCCCTTAGTCCGTATGTCTCTGCTTTTGTTACCTGCATAATTCACTCCGCTCCGATATAAAAAAATTGCAGACCGAATAAAACTATTTCTCTTGTTCATTTCCAACATTAAGATAAATATAGTCTAATAAAAATCAAGGGGAAATAGTTATTTTTTTCACAAGGATTAAATATTATCTGTTGTCACACATATAATTTGACCCTTGGGCAAAAATAACTATATTGTATTATATAAATTAACCAGAGAATTTGAGATGAGATATTTCTTAAATAATACAACTTTAGTCGCTTATTCTTCTGATGCTTCAATATACGCCAAAGCTCCATTAGGAATAATTCAGGTTTGTTCTGAAAATGATGCCATTAATGCAATTCTTGATGCCAAAAATCGTTATTTTTCGGTTACGCCACGAGGTGCCGGAACCGGGTTGGCCGGAGGAGCTATGGGGGCCGGATATATACTTGATATGGGCCAATACAGAAATATTCTAAAAATCGATCCTGAGTCACAAACGGTTCATACTCAAGTTGGAATTATCTATAATGAATTAAATAATGCACTGAAAGAGTTTGGACTATTCTTTCCTCCAGACCCATCCTCAGGCGATTCCTGTCAAATCGGCGGAATGATCGCCAATAATTCATCCGGGCCGCGCTCAGTCAAATATGGGCTGACGTCGCAATTTACAGAAGAATTGGGAATCGTTTCGGCCAAGGGTGAGAAAATAAATCTGCAAAAATTGATAATTGGCTCTAAAGAGATGGACAGCTTTTTTGAGAAATATCCTGAATACAATAAAATTTTCGAGCTAATAAAAAATAATTCAGGGTTAATAAAAAACAGGTGGCCCAAACTTAAGAAAAATTCAGCCGGGTATAATCTTTATCAAGTCGTATTGGATATTGAAAGAGGGATATTTAATCTTCCAGCCCTGATTGTTGGTTCTGAAGGTACACTAGCATTACACCTTGATGTCAAACTTAGGTTATTGCCGATTCCCAAAGAGAAACTGACGATAAGAACATATTTCAAAAGCCTCGTATCAGCAGGATCGGCGGTGGATGATATTTTGAAACTTGGTCCTTCGGGACTTGAAATAGTTGATGGTTCAACTCTGAATTTAATTGGCCGGGAACAAAATAAAATTCCGATTGAGGCCGCGGCGTTACTCTTGATCGAGTTTGATGAGGAAATTACCCAAAGAAAAAAGGAATTCGAATCCACCGCAAATAATTTTGATCTTGCCGCGCCGGTTGATTATGCCACCGATCCCAAACAAGCAACACCACTATGGCAGGCAAGAAGAGCTATCGTTCCGACACTTTATCGGCACCACCCAAAAAAGCGGCCGGTAGCCCTAATCGAAGATATAATTGTTCCGCCGGATAAAATCCCATCATTTATAGAATACACTTCCGACCTTTTTGATTCTTACGGTTTGACCTACGGTCTTTTTGGACATATTGGTGATGGTAATCTGCATATCCGGCCTTTGTTTGATTTAAGTGTGCCTGAAGATTTTGAATTGGCTCGGAAGATTTATGATACTATATATGATAAGGTAATTTCGCTTGGTGGTTCTACTACCGGTGAACACGGCGACGGCAGGATACGTTCCGGGCTTTTGAAAAAATTGTATGG
>JAAERC010000583.1 GCA_024230695.1 Candidatus Zixiibacteriota bacterium | reverse complement strand
TGCCGAGGAAACTATTTTTACCACTACAATGTCAATTGGCTGGCAAAGTCTATCAGCGGATGGTAATGTACTGGCATTTTGTGCGGCTGAAGGTGATTGGACAGATAATAATTTTGATATCTATACAGTTCCAATTACCGGGGGAACGCCTACGAAATTAACGACCAACACTTCTAAAGATGTTTATCCGGCCTGGTCACCGGATGGTGAAAATATTGTTTTTGTCTCTGATAGAGCCGGAAATGGAGATATGGATTTATGGATGATTCCATCCGAAGGGGGAACGCCGGTCCAACTCACTGACTTTCCGGGAAATGAGCATTTCCCACACTGGTCACACGATGGTAGGAAAATAACATACGGCGGATTGGGCGGTGTCTGGGTTATGGATTCACCATTTTATGAACCTATATGCGGTGATACCGATGGTAGTAGTGAGATTGATATTCTTGATATTGTTTTTCTTATTAATTTTAAATACAAAAGCGGTCCGGCACCCGATCCATTAGAGATCGGTAATACCGATGGTTTAGGAGGAATAGATATTTTGGATATTGTATATCTAATTAATTTCAAATACAAAAGCGGCCCTGAACCAATTTGTTATTTTGGAGGATAGAATTAAATGAAACTATTTATTTTTTTGATAACACTAATACTTTTATTAGTCTCAACCGGATTATGTCAAAACCTGCTTAATAATCCGGAGAGCGTTGTCTATGATTTAAACAATGATAGATATCTGGTTTCGAATTTTGGAAATGGTAACATCATACAAATAAATGATGAAGGCAATCAGACTCTGTTCTATACAGGTCTACCTCGTTCACGCGGAATAACGATATATCAGGAAATCTTGTTTGTCGTTCATGACGACGGCGTATCCGGTCTAGATTTGGAAACAGCAGAAATCGTTTATAGTTTCAGTGCACCAGAATTGATATATCCCAATGATATAGCTTTTGATTCATCGGGTAATTTTTATATCACTGACTATATGCCATCAGTCGATGGTGGTGGCGTATATAGAATTAATTATACGACCCAATCTTACCTGGAGTTGGTCAGTATTAATTCTCCCAATGGTATCACTTATGATTATGCCAACAATCGCCTTTTGGCTTGCGGAGGGTATCCCAATTATCAGATATTTCAGATCGATCCAACAACCGGCTCATTAAGCACTCCAGTATATACCTCTTTTGCATCTCATGATGGTATAGTATTAGATCTGGTTGGCAATGTTTATATTTCATCGTGGCAAAATGATGCGATCTATCGATACAATTCTGCTTTGTCGGGATCGCCGGTAATTGTTGTCAGTGGATTAAATGACCCTGCAGATATCTATTACAACAAGTGGACACACGAGATGATCAGTCCAAACTTTAGTAGTAACAATCTCGATACAGCAAAAATCAAAACTGATCAGTTTACTTCTGTCAATTACGGAGCCATTGCATCACCTGAAGGGGTTTCATGGTGTGTTAACTGGATTGATTATGATCAAGATGGGTATCAGGATTTATTTGTTACAAATATTGATTCCGACAATGAACTCTTTAATAATAATGGTGATGGAACATTTTCTCAGATTTTTTCCCAACCAATAACAGATCATGTAACTTCGGAGTATAATGGTGGATCAAGTTGGGCCGATTTTAATAATGATAACTACCCTGATCTGTTTATCTCCTGCTTTAACGAAGCGACACCGCCATTAAACAGGGCTTATATTAACAATGGCGATGGAACCTTCGCAGAAATTTCAAGCAGCGCCATTGTCGCAACCCCGTCAGGATCTGTAGATGCGAGTTGGGCTGATTACGATAATGATGGTTTGCTTGATCTCTATGTTGTCAATCATAATATTCCTAATTTTTTATATAAACAGTATGATACAGGTTTTGCAGGAATATATACGTCTCCGGTCGGAACTGATAATTCTGAATCTAACGGTTGCTCCTGGACTGATTATGACAACGATGGTGATCTTGATCTGATTGCCTTAAATGGTTGGTATAACCAGGATTTTTTGTATAGAAATGATGGAGATAACTTTACTCGAATAATGAGCGGAGATGTTGCATCGGCAGAACATACAACCTGGGGTGCGAGTTGGGGAGATTATGACAATGATCTCGATATGGATCTGTTTATTATAAGTTCAAATTGGTATTCGCCTTCAGCATCGTATGATTATATGTATGAAAATAACGGTGACGGTACATTCAGCGCGATTACAGGCATTGCACCGGTTACAACCAGTGGTAGCTCATTTGGTTCGGCTTGGGGTGATTACGACAACGATGCCGATTTGGATTTAGTTGTATCTACTTATGGCTCAAATCTACTATATGAAAACCTTGGGGATGGCTCATTTGAGTTGATTGATGAGAGTTTAGTATGCTTGGAACAATATGACTCGGAAGGAACCGCTTGGGCCGATTATGATAATGATGGTGATTTGGACTTATATGTGGCCAACTCAGGTGCAAATTCGCTTTTTCAAAATAGCGGCAATTTAAATAATTGGATAAATATTAGATGTATTGGAACCAGTTCCAATTGTTCGGCTATTGGTGCCAAAGTTCTTTTAAAGGCGGAAATTTATGGCGAATCTGTTTGGCAGAAACGCGAAATCTCGAGTAAGACTGGGAGAAGTGGACAAAACAGCTTAAATGTTCATTTCGGCCTTGGAAATGCCATAATCATTGATTCCATTTTAATTAAGTGGCCAAGTGGAATAATTGATGTCCTCACCGATGTTACTCCCAATCAGTTTATTGATGTTACCGAATCAATATTTTGCGGCGACGTTAATGATAGCGGCGGAATTGATATTCTTGATATCGTGTTTTTGATTAATTTTAAATATAAAGGCGGCCCCGCTCCTGATCCACTTGTAATCGGTAATACCGATGGTATAGGCGAAATCGATATTCTGGATATTGTTTATCTAATTAATTTCAAATATAAAGGCGGACCCGAGCCAATATGCAACAATTGAAAAATCATATAGAACGGAGAGTCAGATGCTAAATATCGATCATAGGAGATTTTATTTAATGAGGATGTTTCAGCTTATTTTTATATTTAGCGCGGTTTTGATTTTTGGTACAAATAATTCTAAGGCTGAGCTAGCTTCCAAAGCCGAAATGGATCTGGTTTGTCAGAATTGGTTGACTCAAATAGTTCACGAACAAGGCAATTGGGCTGGTCAGGCAAATCCAAAAGTTATCAGAGTTGAAGAATTCAGATCCGGAGATACTCTTTTGGCTACGATACATCATATTGATCCGACCGGTTTTATCCTTATCCCTGTTCTTAAAGAGATGGTCCCGATTAAGGCATATTCTGATAAATATAACCTTGATGAAAATCAGGAAAATGGATTTATCACATTAATTAGAGAACTCTTTTCAAGTTATTTAAATATTTATGTCGATAACTATGGCAGTCTTAACCAAAGACAATCTATAGATAATCAGATTTTTGATCCGAAACAAAAAGATGAATGGAACCGACTTCTTCAGCCAAGCAATGAATTCAAATCCAGTTTATTGGAGACTAGAGACAGAGACGCTGTAGAAGTCGGTCCACTTTTGACAACAAGTTGGCACCAAAAGTATCCATATAATATAAATAGCCCAATTGGAAGTGGCGGAATATGCGATGCCGGTTGTGTGGCGACTGCAATGGCGCAGATCCTAAAGCATTGGGAATGGCCGCCGCGCGGTTCGAGTAATTATACATATTACTGGGGCGGAGATTATTCCTGTGGGGAACCATACACAAGCGGCGAATTTGTAACGGCAGATTTAACCAATGATTATGATTGGGCAAATATGCCCGATAGTTGTGATTTAGGTTGTAGTACAGCTGAAGTTGAAGCCCTGGCCGAAATCAACTTTGAAGCCGGAGTTGCATGTAGAATGCAATATGGGCATTGTAATTCATCGGCGTGGCATCTGGGAGGATCAGTTGAAGCATACCAGAAACATTTTTGCTATAGCCGCGAAATTCAAACGGCCTATCGCGGCGATTTCACTCAGGAGGAATGGTATCAAATAATAAAAGAGGAAATTGATAACAATCGTCCTATACATTATGGCATATCCGGGCATTCAATTGCATGTGACGGGTATCGGGACGATGGATTTGGGCTTTACAGATATCATTTGAACTATGGTTGGGG
>JAAERC010000582.1 GCA_024230695.1 Candidatus Zixiibacteriota bacterium | reverse complement strand
GATTCCAAATATTCCGCCTATGTATCGATTATTCGTGGCTGTAATAATTTTTGTACATATTGTATTGTGCCATATGTTCGCGGTCGCGAGCGTTCCTATTCAGTTTCTAAAATAGTCAATCAAGTGAATGGTTTTGTTGAAGATGGAGTTAAAGAAATCACTCTTTTGGGACAGAACGTAAACTCTTATACCGATGGGGGACATAGGTTTCCGCATTTACTCGAAATGTTGGCAAAAGAGACTGACATTAAAAGAATTCGTTTTATGACCTCACATCCCAAAGATTTATCTGATAATCTGATAGAGGTGATGGCGTCAAACTCCAAGATAATGCCTCACATACACTTACCTGTGCAGTCAGGTTCAGATTCTATTTTAAAACGAATGAAAAGAGTCTACACATTTGAGCATTATTTTGAATTAACTGAAAAATTAAAAATATCTATTTCTGATATTGCTATTACAACTGATCTAATAGTAGGTTTTCCCTCCGAAACTGAAAAAGACTTTGAGAAAACACTTGAAGCTGTTCATAAAATCAGATTTGATTCGGCTTTTATGTTTCGTTATTCTGTGAGGGCCGGAACAGCCGCGGCCCGCTTTATAGATGATGTATCTGAGGAAGAAAAGATAAGTCGCTTAAGTATTTTGATTGAAACCCAAAAAAAGGTCTCATTTGAGAAGAACCAATCTGAGATTGGAAAAGTTCAATCGGTGCTTGTCGATGGGTATTCTAAACGAGGAAATGAGCATTTAAAAGGAAAAACAGGTGGCGCAAAGACTATTTTATTTTCCGGTAATGCCGATAATATAGGGGATGAGTGTTATGTAAAAGTAACGTCTGCAGATAGTTGGACGTTGCATGGAAAATTAGTTGAATAAATATGCCCAAGTATTATGTTTATTATGCATATCCGGTTTTAGTCTTTGTTCTGGCGCTTTTTTTTATTTATCGTCTTAAAATTGCACAGACAAAAAATACCGGAGGTGTAGGTCTGATTTACTCCGGATTAATCCTTACATTTCTTGTCTCATTATTTTTTCTTATTGAACAGCACCCGGATTTTCCAAATTGGTTTCTTGATGGCATTTACCCAATAATCGTTATTTTTGAGTTCATATTTCTGGCCGTTGGATTAGTTTTGTTTGTGGCCGGTCTGGCGATATATTTCAGTCATTGGGGCGATCGAATAAGCGAAGTCGATATTCATCTGAGTAAATTAAAACTTCTTGAAAATATTCAGCAGGAATGCCGTGCTCCCTATCCTGTACCGGAATTACTTAATAGGGTTCTTTCCAGACTACTTTATGGTTTGGAAGAAAATACTGGAGCCGCGTATCTTTTTAATCAGGAAAATCAGACATACACACTTGCGGCTGTGGCTGGGCTTTCCGATAATGAAATTGAATTATTGAAAGATTACCAGTATGGACGGAACGTTATTAGCGAGGCAATTGACAATGACACACCATTGATTACATCTGATTTCAGAAGTTTTGGAGGCAAGGCACAATTGGCTCTAATCGGATTTAATTCATTGTTAGTTTTGCCGTTGATTTCTGGAAAAACAAAGTTGGGTGTATTATTGTTCTTATCCGAAAAGAAGAGCAATTATTCCGAAGAAACTATTTCGATTCTTTCTCCAATAATTAATTGGCTTTCTAATAGAATTGAGATCACTCAAATAGGCCGGGTTTTAAAAAGAAGTGAACTATCATCAGAAACGACGGAAATCCAGATCACCGATCAATTTAAAATACTGAGAGACTTAGTCAACTCCATAAGTAGCGGCGGTTCATTAATACAGTTTGTTAAAAAATGTCGGACTCTCGCCAAGGCCGATGAAGCCTGGCTGATTGGGCTGGCCAACGATGAATTAAAATTTTATGGAAGCTCCACTGATAGAATAGAGTTTTCGGATAATTTCCGAGCCGCATTGGTTAATGCTTTGTCTAAACGAAAGGCAGTGGTATTAAATCAGGAGGGTACAGATAAGAGCGGTCAAAGTTCAATAACTCGATCATCGATTCTATATCCGGTTGGGAAAAATAATGATGCCATTTTGCTTATGAGACAAAATGAGGCGATTTCAATTTCCGAAACCGATCAAAAGATATTTGATATTGTTGCATCATTGACTGAAATTGTCATTGAAAATAGCAATTTAAAAAATTCTGTGGTTTCTCGACTAAAAGGCTTTGATACGATCAATGAAATATTCAGAATTAATTTAAAATCAAGGCAATCGGAGCAGGATATTATCAAACTTGTTAATAAAGCAACTGATCTTATTTCTGCTGAATCGATAGTTTTACTCTTTAAGCGTCGCGATAATCATTTTGAAGTAGTTTATAGCAATATTGATAACGACTCCACCCAAAATATTGTAGTAGCAATGGGTGAGGGCGGTGTTGGTAAGATTGCGGCTTTAAAACATTCGGAATATGAAAGCGGGTTTGGCAATGTTTCTCGTTATCTTGAGCAATATAATCAAGAGAACCGGATCCAAATTCGCAAACTTTTTGGTGATTCCAAAGGACCGGTTTTTCAGGGAGATTATCCAATATTAAT
>JAAERC010000581.1 GCA_024230695.1 Candidatus Zixiibacteriota bacterium | reverse complement strand
TTTGGCCGCTTTTTCCAAGTCAATCGTCTGTTCGGTCTTTTCAACCAGTGAGACAATATCGCCCATACCCAATATCCGCGAAGCCATCCGGTTAGGATGAAAGACTTCTAAATCTGACAGTTTTTCACCAACCGAAACCATCTTGATCGGACATCCGGTTACCGCGCGAATAGAAATGGCGGCACCACCGCGAGCATCACCATCAAGTTTGGTCAGGACAACACCAGTTATATTTAATTTCTCATGAAACTGCTCAGAAACATTAACGGCATCCTGTCCGGTCATAGAATCGGCGACTAATAATAATTCATCCGGCTTAACTTTCGATTTGATCTCATCGAGCTCGTTCATCAGTTCTTCATCAATATGTAATCGGCCGGCAGTGTCGATAATCATCAGATCAAAGAAATTTTTCTCAGCATATTTTTTTGCTTCGGCACATATCTTTGGCGGTTTTTTACCATCAAGGGTAAAAACTTCGACATCAATCGAGTTACCAACCACCTGCAACTGCTTAACAGCCGCGGGGCGATAAATATCAGCCGCAACCAATAGTACTTTTTTCTTTTTCCGTTTAGCATCAAGTGCAAGCTTACCTGACAGCGTCGTTTTACCCGAACCCTGTAATCCGTTGAGCATATATATGGTCGGGCTTTTATCAATCGTTGCCAGCGGTTCAGCTTTTTCACCAAGTAATTTGATTAATTCATCATTAACGACCTTGACGATCTGCTGGCCCGGCTCAATCGATTTCAGAACTTTATCGCCAACAGCATGTTCTTCGACTTTTTTGATGAACTGCTTGGTGACTTTATAGTTAACATCGGCTTCAAGCAACGCTCTGCGAACCTCACGCAGTGAGTCCTTGATATTTTTTTCGGTCAGCTTCCCAGCCCCGCGAAGCTTCTTGAAAATGCCGTCAAATTTGTCTATCAATTCACCAAACATATCTTCTTTTTTCCAATCATCAGGTCAATCATGCAAGCCTGTGTCGTCCCGATTTTATTCGGGATTTTTCACACATACATTTCAACACCCTCTAAAAGGCATATCATGCCGTCGGCATACCTCATCACAAGCATACCTCTCCGCAGGCATCTTACATCGCAGACATTCTGCGCCTATTATAGAGCTAACTAATATATAAAAATGCCCCGAATTCGCAAGTGTTTTCTACGCCTTTAGTTGTCGGATAAACCCCTGAAATTCTGAGGATTGGAAGAATGAGGAGCCGCTCACAAGAATGTCAGCTCCGGTTGAAATCAGCTTTTTGGTATTATCTTTATTTACGCCGCCATCAACCATAATTTCAAAGTTCAGGCCATTTTCGCGACGGAATTTATCGACTTTTTCCAGTTTGGAATAAACGCTCGGAATAAATCCCTGGCCGGAAAAACCGGGATTGACTGACATCAACACCAAAAGATCTATTTTTTTAAGATATGGCTCAAAAATGGCAAAATCGGTTGGTGGATTTATGGCTATTCCCGCTTTTTTGCCCAATTTTTTGATTTTATTGATATTATGTTCAATTCGAGAGGGATTCTCCAGCTTGTCGATTGTGTAAACCCAACGATTTTCACCAAGATCTTTTCTTTGACCATCTATCTCAATATGAAAAGATATATACTCAATCCCGACTGATGACAACTCGTCATAATGATTCTCGGGGTCGGTAACCATTAAATGGGCATCATGTGGCAAATTTGACACAGACTTTGACATTTTTGAAATACCGGTTCCAAAAGAGATATTTGGGACAAAATGACCATCCATAATATCAAGATGAATCATATCGGCGCCGGCATTTTCGGCCATCTGGATCTGCTGACCAAATTTTGAGAAATCGGCGGATAATATTGATGGAGCAATTTTCAATTTAATAATTCCTATTCTGTTGTTGAGACTATCAGATCGATCTCCTCACCGACTTCAAGTTCAACCGCCTCTTCGACCGACTGTTCTAAAACTGTTTCGGGAAGGTAATTTTCATCCCGAATATATTTTATCAATCCTATTTTTAATTCGGCGCCATCAATAAGTGATCGAGCCTCATCAAGTGATCGACCGATCAGTTTCGGCATAAACACTATTCCGGAAAGTCGTCCACGATTTACCATTAAGTTGACCTGTGAACCATATGGTATTTCTGTTCCGGAGGCAGGATATGAAAATACAACTACTCTTTCGGGTAGTGAATCGCTGAAGGTCCATGCTATATCACCGAGAATTAAACCGCTCCCCTCTATATTCAGTTTGGCCTGTCGAACAGAATATCCAGATAATGGCGGAACCTCAACTGATTTTTGACCGACCGAAGTAACAACTTTGACAATTCGTCCCGATTTTACTTTGGTTCCGGACTGCGGATACTGCGATAGAATGGTACCTTCCTCTTTGTCCGCATGATATTCTTCCGAAGTAACTTCAATTCCCAAGCCAACCAAATCTAAAACATGTTCGGCATCCTGGAATTGATATCCGGTAACCTCGGGTAATTCAAATTCTGAGCCATGCCGGGTAATAAAATGCATCACAATATTATCCATAAGCAGATATAACAATAGAAGCGAAATAGCAGGGATAATAATAAAATTCATGGCCACTCGTCGGCGACTGCCTGAGGGAATCAGTTTATTATACATTGATTCCTTCTGATAAACTTTATCCAAATCATTTAGCGTCATATTTGAGCACTCTTTTTATATCAATAAAATAAATATCAATGTACTATCTTTTTTAGCCGGGCGGCGAAAGCTCCCGAAAGCCGTCCTATGTTCGGATATGTTTTCATAAAACCACGTTCCGAAACTATTTCATCATCAAGATAGTCGGTTGCTGATTCTAAAGTAAAGTCTTTTCTTCGCAGTAAAAACTCTTCGATGACCTGATCATTTTCTTTCCTTAAAATAGTGCAGGTCGAATAAACCAGGATCCCCCCCGGTTTAACAAGTTTGGCCGCCTTATCAATCATCATACTCTGGATCTTGACGAGACGTTCAATATCCTCTGGATGTTTCTGCCAACGCAGATCGGAATGTTTTCCGGCATTTCCCCATCCGGAACAGGGCACATCAAGAAGCACCCGACTAAACGCTTCGGATTGAAATTCAAGAGCGTCCGCGTGGACCGGATTAACTATTTTAATACCCTGACGGCTGACATTTTCCATCATCAGTTCAAGCCGCGGGCGCGATTTATCCAAAGCCGTGATCATTCCCTTGTTGCGCATTCTGACTGCGGCATATATAGCTTTTCCACCCGGGGCGGCGGCCATATCAAGCATTCTCATCTTTGTTTTCGGATTTAAAAGTTTTACAGCCAAACCGGCAGATTCATCCTGGATATAAATATGTCCACTTTTAATCAGTTCATGCGAGGGAGGAATACCGCCTTTTTTGAGTTGAATAAAATCAGATAGAAACATCCCAGGATGATATTGATATTCCTCTTTATCGAGAATATCAGTAACTTCATTCACCTTACTTTTGACCAGATTTACTCTAAATGTAAAATGAGGCGGTTTGTTCATTGCATCTAAAAGTAGTTCGGTTTTTTCATATTTAAATTCTTCCAGACAATGGCTCACAAACCATTCGGGGTATGAATAAAAATCGGCCAGATATTTTATCGGATTAGTTTCTTTACTGACAAAAACAACCCGGTCAGGCTGGCGAATAGCTGAACGCAAAACGGCATTCACTAATCGTGACTGTGATTTATTACAAAAATGGCGAGCCAGATTAACACTTTCGGAAACAGCGGCGGCATCCGGGATACGATCAGTATAAAAAAGTTGAAAAAAACCGAGTCGTAAGATATTTATCAATTCAGGTGCCATCTTCCCCGATGGTTTTGTAAGATAAAACCGGTAATCATGATCGAGTCGTCGTTTCATTTTAACAGTGCCGTTCACAAGCTGTCTAATGAAACGCAAATCAAGATTACTGAACGGTAGACTGTCGGTGATTTTGCGAATGGACTCTTCCGATGAATCTCCCTCGGTTTCGATATGTCCCAGTATTTCAATAGCGGCGGCACGAACGGGATCGTATTTCTTTTTATTCTCAGTCATTAAAACTCCATCGGCGTTTTTCT
>JAAERC010000580.1 GCA_024230695.1 Candidatus Zixiibacteriota bacterium | reverse complement strand
CACCAGACAATTAACTGTCGGAGCTACCTATAAATACATCAAAGGTCTTGCCTATGAAGATATAGTTAGCATCCAGGGGCAGGCCTCGACGACCATGTCCGGTTTTGGCGGCGATGGTGCCGTTGTTGCCCGAACAGCTACCGGTGGAACTGGTTATTCACTCGATATTGGTGCCGCATTAAAATTGTCTGACAATCATACGGTTGGTATTTCGTTTTCTAATTTCCTCAACAGTATCACATGGAACAATGAAACTGAAGAACATTACTACACTTTCCAAATTGATACAGTAACCATAGATAATATGGAAAATGATTCAATATTTGTATCGGATGACTACTCGCAGGAAATCGGTAGCTTCAAATCTCGTATACCGACAACTATGCGTATTGGAATTGCCAATACCAGTGGTAAATTCATTTGGGCCGTCGATTGGGAACAAGGATTCAAACTCGGTGCCGGTGTATCCTCCAAACCTCGCCTGTCATTTGGCGGACAATTAAAACTAATCGGATTCCTTCCAATCCGGGCCGGATACTCAATGGGCGGCGGACGAGGATCAACCGTATCATTTGGAACCGGACTTGACCTATCGCTATTCTACTTTGATGTCGCGGCTACCAATCATGGCAGTATTACATCAGGATCAAGTAAAGGACTTCATATTGCAGTTTCAACCGGATTAAATTTTTAAAGCGAAATAGTAATAATGAATATTTTTGGTAAATACATTTCAATAAGTAAAATGATACTTTTGTTTCCCCTGCTGATTACACCTGCGTTATTAGTTACAAATGGGGCGGCAATGCCGCCCCATCCAGATGTAGTTACAATCGGCAACTCAGAAACAGATGGTTTACCAAAAAAACTGGGAGCAAATAATCCTGATAATGGATTAAACGCACCCTCAAAATTGCTCAAACTCACCAATTCCGAATTCACCGGGACATTTAATGCTCTTGCTGTTCTAATAGATTTCTCTGATAAACCAAATTTGGTTGACCCATCTGACTTTGACACCCTGTTGTTCGTAAATCAACATGGTTCATTACGTCATTATTATAATGAAGTTTCATATGGTCAACTTGATGTCATTACAATTGATCTTCCTTCAGCAATTGACTGGATAACCGCCCCGCAAACATATGCCTATTACTGTAATAATCAAAACGGAACTGGTTCATACCCGCAAAATAGTCAAAAACTTTGCGAGGATATTGTTGACCTGATCGACCCACTGATTGATTTCTCGCAATATGACAATAATGGAAATGGGTATGTTGATGCCCTCATCCTGATTCATACCGGACCGGGCGCAGAACTATTCGGTTCCGACAGCACTAATTATATCTGGTCACATAAGTGGTCTATCAGCCCTCGAACTAGAGATGGAGTTGCGATCTCGGAATATACAATTCAGCCAGAATACTGGTTTAGTCCGGGTGATATAACTTGTGGCGTCTTTTGTCATGAGCTGGGACATGTATTCGGACTGCCCGATCTATATGATCGCGATAACAGTTCTAATGGCATTGGGCGATGGTCATTGATGTCATATGGAAGCTGGCTTGGACCAAGTAATCTTGGCGGTGTCCCGGCCGGCCTTGATGCCTGGTCACGCATTGAATTAGGATTTAAAAACTACACCAATGTTACCTCAAACGCAAACAACATCGGTATTGCCAACATCGAAGAAGGCGGCCCGATCTTTCGATTCTGGT
>JAAERC010000579.1 GCA_024230695.1 Candidatus Zixiibacteriota bacterium | reverse complement strand
GTGAAGTAACAATATCCCCCGGTTTGATAGCTCGCCCTGAAGGCATATTTTCGGCCAATGGAATAATCCCGATAATATTTTGTTTCAGCTCTAACCGGGCGGCGGTTACTACCGTTGACAAAACAATGCCGCCTCCGGACATATCACCTTTCATTTCATCCATATCAGGCGCTTTTTTCAAACTGATACCGCCGGTATCAAAAGTAATACCCTTACCAACTAAAACTATTGGGCGACCGCCTTTCTTACCACCCTGGTAATTTACCACTACTACCCGTGATGGTTTTTCAGAGCCCTGTCCAACCGCCAATAAAGCACCCATATTTTCTGATTTTATTTTGGCTTCATCTAGGATTTCACATCCGAATTTATACTTTTTGGCCAAAGAATTTGCTTTTGAGGAAAATTTCTGCGGAGTAAGGAAATTGCCCGGTTCGGCGGCCAGCTGTCGAGCCATAATAACACCTTCAGCAATAACTTTCCCTGATTTGATTCCTTTATCAAAACTATTAGCTTCTTTTTTTGATCGGGCACAGAATACTAATGAGGGCGAAAATAAATTCTTCTTATTTCCCTCACTTTTATATTCATCTATAACAAAACTCCCAAGTCTAAATCCTTCAATAATAGCAGAAACTGTTTTCTGTTCGATTTTATCATTGGGATAGAAAGCAATCGATTGAGAACTTCTTATTGCCTGCAACCGGGAGATCGTTCCGGCAACTTGTCGGAAGCTTTCATTATTTGCCTTTTTCTTTTCGCCCAGACCGGCCAGAATTACCCGCTCGGCTGATAAATATGAACCGGTATGTAATACAACTGACTGGTTTAATTTTCCATTAAATTCACCGGATTCAAAAACTCGTTTGATAGCACCATCAGATATTTTATTAATATTTTTAAGGACAACCTCTTTGGTATAATCGCCCTTATAACAAAAAAGAACCAATGATGATACATTAATTTCTTCCGGCGTGGACAGATCTGTAATAATATTCATTGTTACTCCAAACGTAATACTTAGTTTTCCTATAAATAACTAATTACTTGTTTGAACCACAAGAATAAAGCTAAAATAATATTAAATTAAACTGAATTGATAATAAGTTCTAATTGTCTCGAGCGATTTCGGCTTCATCAGGAAGAACGATTCCGTGAGTATCTTTTTTAAATTTGTCCAGCCTTGATTTAATACGCTCATCGATATTCAGAATCTTTGATCGATCAAAATATTCCATATCATCAAGCATATTCAATTCTGATATCTCCTCAAGAACCGCCACCGTTTTCTGAATCGCTTCATCAATACTATTAAGTACATTCGGCAATCCTGATACAATCTCATCGGCACTTTTGCGTTCAAGAAACATCCTGATGATCTGGGATTGACCCGAAATCTGCATTGAGGCATTATTTATATAATGAGCCAGCGTGGAAACTGCAACCTGTTTGGCCTCAAGAAGACCGCGTTCTCTCTCTTCATGCAGAATCCTGCTGGTCAATTCCTGGCGTTGTTTGAAAAGGTTTTGAATCGACATATAGGTTTTGAAAATTTCTTGATTAGCACGAGTTAGAATAGTTTCAATATTACCAATATTAATATCAATCAATTCCGCGAATTCCAGTGTCTCTTTTACAACCGATGAAGATATATTATCAAGCTTCTCAGCATCCAAGCCGATTCTCTCTGAAATAATGCCGATCTTTGTAATCTTATCTTCAATATATTGATCAGACGGTGCAACCATATCACGATTCAGAGCAACTGCCAACCTGACTATATCATCCAACAATTTTGAATCTCTATTTCCACATGTATAATGATTGGCCAAAGCCGAAACTATTTCCGATGGAAGATGCCACTTTTCAGCAATCAAACGCCCCACTTCCGGGTGAGATATACCAAAAGCAATTTTTTCTTCATCAATAACATTGCCTCTTTTTTGAGCCTTTTTCAATACCTTGCCATAAATATCAGGATAGTGATGAACAAAATAAAGAGTGCCAACATCGTAGAGTAGCCCGCAGGTAAAGGCCTCTTCAGGCGAAGAATAATTGCATTCAATCGCCAGTTTGCGACAAGTCGCGGCCACCGAAATAATATTCCCATAAAAAGATTCAATATCTATTCCGGTCTCGGTTGTTATTTTAGAAGAATCAAAAATTGCCGCTGAAAGGGCAATACATTTGACTGTAGTTAATCCCAGCACCATCGTTGCCTGATGAACGCCGCCTACTCGACCGGTCAATCCATAAAATGGTGAATTGGCGATTTTCAATAAACGGCCGGTTAACGC
>JAAERC010000578.1 GCA_024230695.1 Candidatus Zixiibacteriota bacterium | reverse complement strand
TTCGCCATTGTCTTCTAACTCCTTCTATATCTCAATCTACATTATATTCGCAAACATTTTTTTCGAAACATCTTCAGGCAACGGGGAATAATTGGAAAATTGCATTGTGTATGCGCCCCGCCCCTGAGTTAGATTTCTCAGCGAAGTGGCGTAACCAAACATCTCTGCTAAAGGCATCATTGCTGTTATAGCCTGAACATTATTCTTTGGTACCATCCCATTTATTTTTCCGCGCCTTAAATTCAAATCACCGACAACACTTCCCATATAATCATCCTGACAAATCACTTCAACTTCCATGATAGGTTCAAGAACAACGGGCGCCGCTTGCCGCATACCATCTTTGAGGGCCATTGAGGCGGCAACCTCATAGGCCATATCTGTGGAATCCACCGCATGATAAGAACCGTCAAACAAAATCGTTTTGATTCCAGTCACTGGATAACCGGCAATAACTCCGGTTGTCATCGCATTCTTCAAACCCTTTTCAACAGCAGAAATAAATTCATGCGGAATAGTATTTCCATTTATTTCATTCTTAAATCCAAAAACTGTCCCATTCGTAGCAGGCTCCAAACGAACCTTAACATGACCATATTGGCCTTTACCGCCCGATTGCCTAATAAATTTACCTTCGGCCTCAACTTCTTTCGAAATTGTTTCCTTATAAGCAACCGATGGCTTGCCAATATTGGCTTCAACCTTAAACTCACGAACCAGACGATTAATCAATATATCAAGATGTAATTCGCCCATCCCCGAAATAATTGTCTGACCGGTTTCCTCATTAAATTTAACGATAAACGTTGGGTCTTCTTCTTCAAGTTTCTGAAGCGAATCGGCCAATTTATCATGATCAGCTTGGGACTTGGGCTCAATAGCAACAAAAATAACCGGTTCCGGGAAGTTCATCACTTCCAGCACAATAGGATCTTTAACACTGCAAAGAGTGTCACCGGTTGTTGTTTTTCTAAATCCAATAATCGCAACGATATCACCTGTGGAAGCCACCGGAACATCGGATCGCTTATTGGAATGCATTTTTAAAATTCGCCCGACTCTCTCCTTAATTCCGGAGATCGGGTTATAAATATAGCTACCGGCTTTGATCTCACCGGAATAAATTCTAATGTAACAGAGTTTGCCAGCATGAGGATCAGTGGCAATTTTAAAAGCCAAAGCCGTCAACGGCTCTGAAGGATCTGGCGCTCTTTCTATTTCTTTTTTCCCATCTGGAGAAACCCCAGAAACCGACGGAAGATCATTAGGTGCCGGTAAGTAGTCAATAATCGCGTCAAGAAGCCTTTGGGTACCTTTGTTCTTTAAAGAGGAACCAACCAGAACTGGAACCAAGGAGCAGTTTATCACTGCCTGTCTGAGAGCCTGAATCAAATCGGCCGTAACTATCTCTTCACTATTTAGGAATTTCTCAAGAAGTTTATCATCATAATCAGAGACCGCTTCCAATAAACGCTCGCGGGCAACAGTCGCCTTTTCCAGCATATCTTCCGGAATCTGATGCTCAATAAAAGTCGCGCCCTGATTTGATTCGCTATAAACTCGATAATTCATTTCAATTAAATCAATGATCCCACTAAAACTATCTTCCTTGCCAACTGGAATCTGAATCGGAATCGGGCTCAATGTAAGTTTTTCATCCATTTCCG
>JAAERC010000577.1 GCA_024230695.1 Candidatus Zixiibacteriota bacterium | reverse complement strand
TTTCGCTAAAGAACGACTGGATGAATCGCTGATGGAAGAGCTTGGCAAATTCTTAAGGAAAAAAAGAACAGATAGAATCAACACCACTTATAATATAGATAAATAGTTGGTACAATGAAAATATTAGAAGAAAAATTAAAAGATCTCGAGGGCGGCAGGATTCTTGATGTTGCCACGGCATATGGAGATTTTACCCGGTTTTTGACCGAGACATTTGAAAACTATATCGAAGCTATTGGTATCGACATGGATCAGGAGAGACTTAAAATGGCTCAGGACAGAACCGGCGATGAAATATTATATAATCCGATGAACGCCGAAAATCTTCTTTTTGATGATGATTATTTCGATACGGTGGCAATGCGTCACTCAATGCACCATCTCCCTGATATTGACAAGGTCTTATCTGAGATGAAGCGTGTTCTGAAACCAAAAGGGCTTCTTATTATCGGCGAACTTTTTCAGGATCCTAAGACGGTAAAGCCGAATTCGCATAGACATTGGCATCATTGGCGGGCGGAAGTCGATCGATTGAAGGGCGAATCGCATAATGAGACATTAACTAAAGAAGAGATAATTGGCAAAATCGATAAAATGGGTTTTAAAGATTATGAGATGATTGAGGATATCGATGGTACCCCTGACCCCGATATGGAAAAAATCATGCAGTTAAATATATCTGAATCTATTGAAAAATTAAAAGAAATGGGCGGGCAGGATGATTTAATAGAACGGGGTGAAAAATTTCAAAAAATTATAAAGACATTGAGTTATACTCCCGAAGGAGTTCTCTACTTTCTTGCAAGAAAATGATTCATATATTTTCATTATAAAAAAAAGGGGACAGAAAAATATCCATCCCCCAAAATTCACAATGAATACCTTTATTTCAATAATACCATCTTTTTAGTATTAGTGAATTCTCCAGCTTCCAATCTGTAAAAATAAATTCCTGATGTAAAATCAGAGGCATCCCAGCTAATATTTACCAAACCCGCGGCATCTTGTCCTGTGAATGATTCTACTCTTTGACCAATGATATTAAATATCGTCAAAGTCCAATTTGTTGTTTTTGGCAAGTCAAACTCAATTTCTGTAATAGGATTAAACGGGTTAGGATGGTTTTGAGAGAGTCTGAAACTATGCGGCTTAGTTTCGGTTATATCAACTCGACTATCCATTGGGGCATCAAATTTAAGTGCCCAATAATCGCGATATGATCCGGAGCTGGAGACGGCTTTAGTTCCGAATAAGAATATATCACCAGCAGTGGTCTGATGTGCGATCCGGCCTTCGTCATGTGTAAAATCATCTTCGTGGGTATAACTCCACAAAGAGTTTCCGTCTGAGTCAATCTTGAGTAAATACATATCATTTTCAGAGTTAGTGACACTATAATGACTACCGGCAATTAAAAATCCATTATCAGCTGTAAGTGTAATACCATAGGGAGAATCATTGGCATCAGCCTGTCCAACTGTCTTTTGCCAGTCGATAAATTTGATTTCCCGCATCTTTAATAAATAGATATCAGTATTAGTATTAACGATAGAACCGGCAATCAGATAGTGGCCATCGTGAGTTTTTGCTATTGCTTGGCCCGATTCATAACCCTCTGTGCCAAGAATTGCTGTCCAGATCGTATCTCCGACTGAATTTGTCCTGATAATATAAAAATCATACGAACCGGATCCATATGATTCGGTACTGCCGACAATCATAAACCCGTCATCAGAGGTTTGACAGACGCCATATCCGATGTCATGATTGGCACCGCCATATGTTTGTGTCCAGACTGAGTCACCGAGAGAATCAGCGCGAAACAGAAATACATCTTTATCATCGGTCCAGCCAACAATGGCAAAACCACTATCCGAAGTTTCAATTACCTGTTCGGTGTTAAAACCGTTGGCGCCAACGTAATCTTTTTCCCAAATTTGACTACCAAGCGAATCAGTTTTAAATAGTCTGATTCGGTAATCCTCAACTTGATCATCCACCCGACCATGTCCACAGACTACCAAACCGCTATCATAAGTCTCGATAATATCACGCCCATAATCACGTCTGAGATTAGAACCATATGTATTGGTCCATAAGGTATCACCATCTGAATTAATCTTAACCACCCATTGATCACCCTTAACCGTATCTCCCCAGGTAGTACTATATCCATTTAAGGCAAATCCGCCATCTGATGTTGGTGTCGCCCCGTAAAGTTGATCGTAACCATCCCAGGCAGGTTTGTCACCATATTCCTTACCCCAAAGAAAATCGGGTGCCTGGGCAAAAAGATTTGCCCCCAATAAAAAGATTACTAAAATCATTAACATTGATTTCATAGATACTCCCATGTTTAAGTAATATAATATTAATTTTAAAACAAATTGAATTTGCCCTACTAAAAGTCATAACGCTCAATTCAATGTTTTCTCCCAAACAAAATCTAATTAAAACTTAATACATACCCA
This sequence comes from Candidatus Zixiibacteriota bacterium, assembly GCA_024230695.1. The sequence goes on along the minus strand of JAAERC010000577.1, from coordinate 1,525 downwards.
ACAATTGTCAAGTTTGAATATTGATTTTAATCGGTTCTAAACTTCTTTTTCTGTCCAGGCCAATATTGACGACGGCAGAGTATGAGCCAGATAGAGCAGTGAAATATAGATAAGCATTATCATCGAATCATGTTTCCCAGCCATCAATGATATCATAAAAATGACCAGAAGACTGAGGATGGTAAATATGATGTAAGATAGCTTAACCGATTCAAGAGTTCTTTGCATCTGACGTTCATCAAGCTGTTCGGTCTTTGCATGCACCTGTTTCCAGAGTTTTGTATTAAGATGCAAAATTCTAAAAGTCGCCAGATTTGTTATAAGTAATATTCCTAATCCGGCGAAAATCGGTAAACTCCAACCATGATATTTCCCAAAGTAAAACAAAGCGATTAAAAGAATCAGACAAATATAGTTTATGATGGCGAATAATCGCCTTTTGGATAATGATAAAGATTGTGACATTTTATTCCTCCTTTTTTGACCTTTGTAACATTAGCTCTTCACTCAGCGGCTTAAATGGCGAAACCGAAAATACAAAATCGACCGGTAGGTTGAAGTATTCACAAATTCGGAAGGCTAGATCGATTGATGGGTTATATTCTTCTCGCTCGAGATAACCGACCGTTTGGAAATTAACACCTATGGCTTCAGCCATTTCTTTTCTTGATATCCCTCTTTCTTTTCTGAGAAGCGATATCCGATTATAAATTTTTCTACTTTTCATAATTATACCATCGTCATAATATTGTAAATATACAACATATATAATAAAATAATATATATTATGCAAGAAAAATATGATAATATTGGTGAAATATATTATTTTTTTTAGAAATTGACGCAAATTGGCTATAAATCCAATTATCTACATCGTCAAAAAAATATAATTACATCACGGACAATCTGGATCAGCACCGCCCTTATATTTAAAATTAATCAAATGAACAATATCAAGAATATCAATATTGGTATCATGATTAACGTCAGCCGATTCAAGTGGGTAAGGTTCTGTGCCGCCTTTGTATTTATAATTGATCAGAAAGACAATATCCAATATATCAATATTAAAATCATCATTAAGATCACCGCAAACAAAGTCACAGGCATCACCGATTTCATTATCATCTATATCCTCTTGATCGGGATTACTATGATTCGGGCAATTATCACATAAATCACCAACACCGTCTTCGTCGGTATCGAGTTGGTCGGTATTGGTAATATCCGGACAATTGTCACATGAATCTCCAAATTCATCGCCATCAGAGTTTTGTTGATTTGTATTTGGAATGTCCGCACAGTTGTCACAGATATCTCCAACAGTGTCTTTATCTGTATCAGAGAGATCGTCACTATTAACATCCGGACAATTATCGCAGACATCACCTATTCCGTCATGATCAGCGTCCTCCAGATCGGGATTTTCAATATCTGGACAATTATCGCAAGCATCCATAATTCCGTCTCCATCAGAATCAACAACATCGGGGCATTCCATGATAGTTTTATAAATTGAACGACC
>JAAERC010000576.1 GCA_024230695.1 Candidatus Zixiibacteriota bacterium | reverse complement strand
TGTAGGTGTCAGCAAGAAAATAACTAATAAAAAAAGGAAAGGCATAGTATGTCTATTTTGCCTTAATGCCGTTAAAAAATAGATCAACAATCGCCTCCGGCCTTTTTTCTCTAAAATCTTTTTCATCTTTTATCTCCAAAACTTGATTTATCATTGGGGCCATAATCAGATAATAAAAATTCATCCCAATAAATGATGCTATTGCTTGCTTACTATCTATATTTCTAAATGAACCTTGCTCAATCGAATTTTCGATGATCGATCTTAATTTATGCGCCGGACCTTCGGCCACAAATTCCGAAAACAGCCTTTGGACTATTTCTCCACCAGAAGCTATTTCACGAAGCAATATTGGAATAAAGGCTGAATCTGTAATTTTAGTATTGTAAAACTCGGAAAGACTCCGAAATATTTCTTCGGGATCGTCGAGAAATACAATTCTTTCCTTGAAAAATAATCTTAATTGATCAAAAAATTGTCCAATTATTGTCTGGTATAATTTTTCCTTTGATTGAAAATGATAATAAATCATTGCCTTATTGACACCCGAATTTTTAGCAATTCTATCAATCCTGGCCCCCGCCAACCCAAATTGGCTAAATTCCTCGGTAGCGGACGTAAGGATAAGATCCGCGCTGTTTTTCCTATCTCTTTTATCTTTCATTGTTATACCAATAGTTTCATTTACTTAACCTAATAGTTAAACTAAATAGTTAGTTGTGTAAGTAATATATCAATATCATCGGCCATGTCAAGATATATTTTACATTTAATATTTATCTTCTTTGAATTACCTACCAACTACCAACTACCAACTACCAAATAGCGTATATGTAGTCCCTGGTCGCCCAAAATCACTAAGATTTTGTTAAAATTTGTCGAATTTATTACAATAGATATTGTTTTGGGTGTTGGTAGCTTTTTGTGGGATTGAGCCCGACAATGTTAATTAAAAGGGGTGTAGAAAATAGATATCAAAAATGAAAAACAATAAAAACCATTCTACAAATTACGAAAAAATTAAGGCACCAATTCTTATTTCAGTCAGTGTCGCCATATTTTTAATAATGATAATAGTTATTGCCGGTAATTTTGTGTGGCAAGCCAATAAATACGAGCTGGAGTTTAACCAAAATATTACTTCGGTTAATAAGTTATTACATATGGAGATTGATGAAGATGCCAATACAATGGAAGGTTTATTGGATCTGATTAGACAAGATTCAAAATTTCAGGAATTTTGGTTAAAAAAAGATAAAAAATCGCTTTATAAAAAAGCTATACCAATATTTGAAGATCTAAAAGCAAAAAACAAAATAACTCATTTCTATTTTATTGATACCGAGAAAGTATGCTTTTTAAGAGTCCATTGCCCGAAACGGTTTGGGGATACTATTCAACGTTTTACTTTGGCTGGTGCCGCTGAAAGCAATTCATTATCATATGGAATTGAACTGGGGCCACTTGGAACATTTACATTAAGAGTTATCCAACCCTGGAATTTACGCAATGAGCTGGCAGGATATATTGAACTTGGTATGGAGATCGGCCATATTTCAAGTGAACTCAATGATGTTACGGGTCTATCTTCCTTTTTTGCTATAAATAAGGAATATCTTGATCAGGAAAACTGGAAACATGGATTGAAAGTCCTTGGACTTACCGGCGATTGGGATATGTTTGAAGAATTTGTTATCATCGGTCGAAATATAAATGAAGTTCCAATTAATATAATTAGTGAATACTTATCAAAAGACATATCCCTTAAATCTAGTATAGGTAATAAATTATTTTTAAATAGAAATCATCTTATTGATTCCAGTCCGATTTATGATGCCGGTAATCGATGTGTCGGCGAATTCATAACTATCAAAGATATCACAACCTCAATAGCCGGGTTACATCAAGCCACAATAATCCTTTCGGTTTTGGCTTTTGTGATTGGCGGATTTCTTATAATTTTGTTTAATATTTTCCTTGGTAGAATAGAAGCAAAGCTCAATTCGGCAAAACAATTTCTATATGAGGAAATTGAAAATAGAAAACAGATGGAGGATGATCTTCAAAAGCAAGCCAACTTTTTTAATCATAATCCAGCTCCAGTTTTGCAGGCTGATTATGATGGTGTTATTAGCAGGTATAATGCGGCGGCGACACAGTTTATTGGAGAAGATCTTCTTGGCAAAAGTATAAGTGAGATCCTGCCGGAACTGACAAAGCCTGAAAATGATGAAATATCAGACAAAAAAATATTTCAAATTGAACAGAAACTAAAAGATAAAGAATTTGCATTTACTATTCTAAGAAATGATAAAACGCGGTCATGGTTTGTTTATGGAAATGACATTACAGAACGAAAGAAATTTGATTCTACTATAAAAGCAAGCGAAGCAAAATATCGAACCCTTTTTGAAACTAGCAATGATGGTATTCTAATCATAGATATAGAGACAAAAATAATCAGATTTGCCAATCAGGTCCATTGTAATTTAACAGGATATGAAGAGCATGAATTAGTTGGCTTCAATATCACTAAATTCCTTCGCAAGGAAGATATTGGGTCGGTTACGAAGAAGTTTGAAGCGCATGCCCGAGGTGAAATGAAATTCGCCGATAATATTCCTGTTTTAAGAAAAGATGGAGATATAGTATATCTGGACGCCAGCGGTTCAGTAGCTGAAATTGATGGAATATTATGTAGTATTATTTTCTTTAGAAATGTTACTGAACGCCGCGAATCAGAACAAAAAATGGAAAAAATGTCTGTTGAGTGGGAGAATACATTTAATTCAATAGCCGATCTAATTTCAATTCATGATAAAGACTGTAATATAATAAGAGTAAATAAGGCCTTCGCCGATACTTTTGGTAAATCACCGGAAGAATTAGTAGGAAAAAAATGTTATTCAATTGTTCATCAATCTGATTCGCAGTTTTCAAAATGTCCATTAAATAAAGCAATCGGTGACAGAAAAACAGTTGTTGTTGAATACCTGGAACCAAAATTAGAGATTTATCTTGAAGTGTCAGCATCGCCGATATTTGACAATAATGGGCAGGTTTCCGGAATTGTTCATATTGCCAAGGATATTACGGCTAGAAAAGAAGCCGAACAACAAATAGAAACCTATTCAGAGTGGATAGAATTAAAAAATAATGAGCTAAATACTGCTCTCAAAGATAGCACCTTTACTAATGCACATCTCGAACAAAGTGAAAAACAACTCAAAAATATGGTTGCTGAATTAAAGGTTGCTCGAAAGGCGGCCGATTCAGCCAGTCAGGCCAAAAGTGATTTTCTGGCCAATATGAGTCATGAGATCAGAACGCCGATGAACGGTATAATTGGCATGACGAGTCTATTGCTCGATACTAAATTATCTGGTGAACAATCAGATATGGCTAATACTGTCAAAAAATCAGGCGATGCTTTATTAGATATTATTAATGATATTCTTGATTTTTCAAAAATAGAAGCTGGTAAGCTCGGCGTTGAACTAATACCATTTGATTTGCAGGCGATGATTGAAGAAACGGCTGATCTGGTTGCGCCAAAAGCCGCCGAAAAAGGTTTGGAATTGATGATCGGCCTGGACCCAAATGCAACCAAACGAGTTATTGGTGACCCTGGCCGAATCCGCCAGATAATTACTAATTTTGTCGGCAACTCAGTGAAGTTTACACATGAGGGGTATATTTTAATTGGGGTTGATGAAATTGATTCAGATAACGATTCAATAAAACTTAAATTTTCGGTGAGCGATACAGGAATTGGAATTGCCGAAGATAAACTTGATAAAATGTTTGACAAATTTACTCAAGCCGACACATCGACAACTCGTAAGTATGGCGGAACCGGTTTAGGTTTGGCTATTTCAAAGCAATTGGTAGAATTAATGAGTGGTAAAATCGATGTCAAGAGCAGATTAAATGAGGGATCCACATTTTCCTTTGAAATAAGGTTGCCGTTTGAAGATGAAACTGAACAAGCACAGCTTCCGGAAACTGACTTGGATGATGTTCGTGTCCTTTTGGTTAATGATAATCAAATCAGTAGAGGTGTTATATCTGGATATTTTGATAACTGGGGAATTGAATATGAGTTGAGTTCATCTGCAGATGAAGCTATGATGATCCTTCATGAGGCCACTAAATCTGGAAATCGCCATCAGATTGTTGTGATTGATAATGAACTGGCCCAAATGGATGGAATTGAACTCGCTCAAAAAATTAAGGCCGATGATAGTTTGGCTGGGATACATTTAATTCTATTGACTTTATTTGGCCATCCTGGTGATGCCAAAAAAATGAAAGATATCGGTTTCTCAGCATATTTGACCAAACCTACTAAACCATCACTATTAAAATCAGCCATATCCAATATTTGGTCCGCTCAAAAACATGGACAAGATATTGATCTGATTACAAAACATAGTTTAGCCGAAGC
>JAAERC010000575.1 GCA_024230695.1 Candidatus Zixiibacteriota bacterium | reverse complement strand
TGATTATCAATCTCTGCTTGATTCATTTATTCTTGCGGCGCAGGGGCGAGTTGGAGCAAAACAAGCGGCACTGTTTCTTCCCTTAAAACCGGGACAAAAAGAACTTTATATGGTTAAATCTGGCGGCGGTTTTAGTATCCCGGACAAACGCATAATCATAAATCAAGACAGCTCATTCTGTCTTTATATTGCAAATCTGAACCGTCCCATAAAAATAAGCGAAGCCGAAGATAAATTTGAGATTTCAAAAGACTTAGATTTTATTGAGTATTTTCCAAATGGACTGGTTGTTCCGCTTGTTTTTCAAACCAAGCTTCGGGGAATTCTTGTTTTATCTGAAAAGGAATCGACACAATCGTATTTGGATAACGATATTGAATTTATATCTATTCTGGCGAGTCAAACAGCGGTTTCTATTGAGAATGTGCGTCTATTTGATTCGGAGAAAGAGGCTTCGGATAAATTGCAGGAAACTCAAGGTTTACTTTTGCAATCGGAAAGATCAGCCGCGCTTGGGGAATTATCTGCCAAGATAGCTCATGAGATAAATAATCCGCTGGGGATTATAAAAAACTATTTGTCGCTTGTGGATCAGAATATTGTAGATGCTGACAAATCTTTGGAATATACGAAAATAATTAAGCAGGAAATAGATCGGATCGCCGTGATTGTAAAACAATTGCTTAATTTCCATCGACCTGTCGCCGTCAGTTATAGTAGGATCGTTCCCGACAATTTAATAAATGAAATTTTATCTTTAATGGACCGTCAATTTAAAAATGCAGGGGTCAACGTGACTTTTAATATAGATGATAACATCCCTGAGATATTTGCCTGGCAAGATGGTCTAAAGCAGGTGTTTATGAATTTATTGGTCAATTCAATAGATGCCATGCAAGATGTTGGAGAGATAGTTATAGATTTGAAAAAAACGGCACATACGGTCATATTTTCTTTTGAGGATAGCGGTCCCGGAATCAAAGCCGAACATATTCCGCATATTTTTGATCCCTACTATACGACAAAATCGACTTCTGGTGGCAGTGGTTTAGGACTTTCGGTCTGTTATAATATAATAAAAAATCATAACGGGTCGATAAACTATACAAATAGTAAACGAGGTGGATGCTTTATAATCGAACTGCCTATTGAGCAGGGGGAGAACAAATATGGTTGGGAAATCTGAGAAAATACTTGTTGTTGATGACGAAGTAAGGATGTGTGACTCATTGAATGAGCTTCTCAGTGGTTCCGGATATGAAGTATTTACGGCGCAATCGGCAGATGATGCCATTAGCAAAATCAAAACAGACCAATTCGATTTAGTAATAACCGATATAAAAATGCCTGGGAAGACCGGTCTTGAGCTATTAAAGGCCATTAAAGAGATCGATCCTGAAATTATCGTAATACTGATAACCGGGTATGCTTCACTAGAATCAGCTTTGGAAGCCATCAAAGAGGGTGCTTTCGAATATCATTTAAAGCCAGTAGAATTTTCGCAACTTGAAATATCAGTTAAAAGAGGTTTGGAAACACGTTTTTCAAATATGGCACGAATGCAGTTGGTTGAAGATCTAAAACACGCCAACATGAATCTGAATAATCGCCTGAATGAAATCAATGCTCTTTATGAAGCAGGTAAATCACTTTCGGCATCATCAAGTCTGCAGGAATTGCTTGAGAAAATTGTGACTCTTGCCAGTGCTGTGACACAGGCCGAGATCGGTTCTCTTATGCTGATAGATAAATCCGGTGAATTCATGACAATCAAAACTTCTATCGGTCTTGATAAAAAGATGGCTGAGTCAGTTCGCCTACCATTGGGTGAGTCTATTGCCGGATACGTCGCCAAACTTGGTGAGCCATTGATTGTTCCTGATGTTGAAAAGGATGAAAGATTCAGACGGATAAATAAGGAACGATATACATCCTCATCACTTCTTTGTGTTCCTCTGAAAATTTCCAATCGGGTGCTTGGTGTTATTAATTTGGCCAATAAAAAGGAAAGTGCCGTTTTTAATGAGCATGACCTGAAATTATTAACAACATTTGCGTCGCAGGCGGCGATTATAATTGATGATACCGGTCAGGTAGAAAAAAACAGTCAGAAGCTTAAAGAGTTTTCGGTTCTTTTTGAGTTAACGCGCCAGCTATCAACCGTTGGTTCGGTTTCGGCAATGCGAAAGACCGTTTTTGAGTATCTTAAAAAATTGATGCCGGTTGATTATTCTTTATGGTTTGAGTGGAATCCTGAGTTTAGCTGTTTAAAGCCGGTTGGTGTTGCTGGTACGGATATCCCGCTGACAGATACCGGTTCGATCAATATGGATGTTGTCGAAGAAAATGAATTAACTGTGGATAATATTGATTTATCAGAAATAAATTTGGATGATATAAAAAGACTGTCTTCATATTTGGCCGCCAAGATAGCTAATTATTCGGCCTTCCCCAAACCAAGCAAAAACTTTACGGCCTTGCCGGTTTTACGTGAGGGTGATTTAAAACATATTTTCTGTATTGGTTCAAAGTGCAATAGAAATTATTCCACGCAGGAAATATCGTTGGCCAGTTTGGTGATATCACATGCTTCCGGTTTTTATGATCGTGAAAAAGCCCTGCTAAATGCAACCAGGCTTCTGACGATGGGCAATATGATTTCTGAAATATCTCATGATTTGAGAAAACCATTAACTAATATCAGAGGCGGCCTACAAATACTTAGGGATAAATGGCCCGATATTGTTGGCAACTCAGATTTTTTTGAGATGGCAGAAAGCGAGATTTATCGTCTTAATGAACTTGTCAGAGAACTGGTTGATTTTTCAAAACCCAATAAATATGAAACCGAGATGGTCGATCTTCGATCTGTGATAGGACGGTGCGCCGAATTACTCAAACCCGAATTTGGCAAAAAGAATATTTCTTTTAAAGAAGACTTTGGTGATTGCCCCTGGGAAGTTATGATCAACAAAAATCAAATTATAGAAGTATTTTTGAATCTTTTCCTAAATGCGGTTGATGCTATGGATGAGGGCGAGATAAAGGTTATTGGCAAAATTGACCGTCCATCATTCAAAAAAACCGATTATCTCGCAATTACTATTTCTGACACAGGCTGTGGTATAAAGCCTGAAAATGTTTCCAAAATCTTTGATAGATATTATACTTCAAAGTCAACTGGGACCGGTTTGGGGCTCGCTGTTGTGGAAAGAATAATCTCCGCTCATGGCGGAACTTTGACCGTTGAGTCGGAATATGGTAAGGGTACCAGCTTCACGCTCTATTTGCCTTTATAATAACTGCAAGGAATTGCAAAAAAAAGGCATTTTATTGATGAAAATCGTTCAATATTGTCGTATTATTGCCGATGTATAGAAAAAGTGCAAATGGATTCATATGATGAAAAAAGATAAAACAAAAGTACTAATTATAGACGACGATCCCAAAGTATCCTGGATTCTGAGTGAAGGACTTAGCTCGAGCTTTGATATAACCTCGGCTCGAGATGGTATCGAGGGTATTCAGATGGTTTCGACCGAGAAACCGGATTTAATATTATTAGATATAAAAATGCCAGGAATGACAGGTCTTGAAGTTTTGGAAAAGCTTGGCAAACTCGACAATCGGCCTGATATAGTTATGTTATCCGGGCATGGGGAGACAAGTAATATTGTCAAATCTATGCGTCTTGGGGCGGCTGAATTTATTAATAAGCCTTTTGATGTCAAAGAGGTCGAGATACATATCAAATCTGTTTTAGAAAAAGGGAAATTAAAGCAGGAAGTAATCTCTTTAAAATCAGAACTTAGCACCAGAAAACAGTATGATAAATTGATCGGCGATTCACCCAAGATGGTGCAGGTAAAAAACATTATCGAGCAGGTGGCCGATTCTGAATTATCGGTTCTAATTCGTGGGGAGTCTGGCACAGGAAAAGAAATTGTCGCCCGACTTTTGCATTCAATGTCCAATCGTTCCGAAAAACCATTTACGAAGGTAAACTGTGCTGCGATTCCGCGCGATCTTTTGGAGGCGGAACTGTTTGGATATGAGAAAGGTGCTTTCACAGGTGCTCACAAAACAAAACCGGGCAGATTTGAAATGGCCAATAAGGGCAGTATATTTTTAGATGAAATTGGCGATATGCCGTTTGATTTGCAATCTAAACTGCTTCAGGTGTTGGAACAGCAGGAGTTTGTTCGAGTTGGTGGAATAAATAATATCCATGTTGATGTTAGAATTATTTGCGCTACCAATAAAAATCTTGATGAGGAAATTCAACACCATAATTTCAGAGATGATCTTTTTTATCGACTTAATGAAATAACAATATATTTACCATCTCTTCGAGAAAAAAAGGAAGACGTAGTACTGTTGGTTAATTATTTTCTTGAACGGTATAACAAACTTTATCAAAAGGAATACCCAAGTCTTTCTCAGGAGACACTTGATAAGCTTATACAATTTTCATGGCCGGGCAATGTTCGTCAGCTTGAGAATGTGATCAAACAAATTGTTGTCAGAGGCGGAGAGTCAATTGTTGATGATCTGATGGTTTATAGTAATATTCCGGTTGGAGTATCAGCGGTTGAAGAGGATGCGGGAGCTTTTGAGGGGCATGAGAAGATAGCCAACTCTTATTCACTTAAAAAACGTGTAAATCTAATCGTTGCTCATCAGGAAAGAAAACTAATTAAAGAGGTCCTGGGTAAAACAAATTGGAATCGTCGTCGTGCCGCCGAGCAACTTGAAATCAGTTATCGCTCATTATTATATAAAATTAAAGAATACAATCTTAATACTTCTAAGTAGGTATTTTCTTCATTAAAATAGTGTGATTTATAATTATCACCATTGACATATTCATGCATATAATAGGCAAATGTATGCGTACGATGTAGTTTGCATATTTCTTTCAAAGGCAAAAGAGTCTACGTATTAAAATATAATGTCTTGATTGCTATACAAATACAGGGCTCGGATGAGACTGATTTGATAAAATTCTCATTTTGATATTTAGATTATTATCGGTTATTACGGTATGATAATTGCTTCTATTTTCAATGCAGATATGTTTTTGTAGCGTTTGTTTTATTTGGTGGAGAAAATGGGAGAAAGTATTAACAATACTAATTCAGATAATAAGTTCGCCAAAAGAATTGAATATGAGCTAAAAAGAGCT
>JAAERC010000574.1 GCA_024230695.1 Candidatus Zixiibacteriota bacterium | reverse complement strand
TCGGCCAATTTAACAACATCTGCAAACATCAAACCAGTTTGCTCAGCCATTCCAAAAGTACCATCTTTTAACCCGGCCGAAACATCTTCAGATGTTTGACCAACAAAGGCCAGCTCTAGATCATGAATAAGACCAGCCGAATTTAGTGATACTCCGGTGACTATTTTCTGTTTCATCAAATCAATTAAAATCGGGGTCAATCCGACTTTTATCGAATGAGCACCCATCATGATGTGAAACGGCAATCCTTTTTTTCTTGATAAGACGACTTTGTTTATAAATTCAATCAAGTCATTTGCTTTTAGGAATTTTGGCAAACTCTCAAAAAACTTATTTCCATTGGGAGCATTAAATACTTGACCAAATGATTTTGTGTCGGCTTTACTTTTACGGCGTTTCAGAGAAACCGTTTTGACCTTTGAAATATCTATCTGCTTAAAATTGGTCATTAGCGCCCACTAAAATTCTATTATCTCGCCTAATTCGTAATCAGTTAATTCAGCCGAGATAGATCCAACTAGGACTTTTGATTTCATTAAGACCGGCATTTTTAATCGGTCATCAGTCAGCCAAACGGTCAACTTTCCTTCATGTTTAAAAACACCAGAAGTAAGAAAAAGCGGTTCGACGACGATACAATCAAATTTCCCGGCTTTGACCTTGATTGTTTCCTTCCGGTGAACCATAACTTCAAGAGGGTATTTTTTGCCATCAGTGAAATTTTCGATATAATATGATTCGCCGATTTTTAGTTCCTGAGTGCGAACATAATATAAAACCGAAAGAGCATCTTGCACAAAAGGCGCCACTTCTATTGTATCTTCGCCGTAATAAACCAGATTATTTTTCTGGTCAAATTTGTAAAGCCTGTCGGCGCGATACCCTCCTTCTCTAACATGTTTTTCAAAATGCCACGAAAATATTCCAAGTCCATCAACAATTGATTCGACTCTGTCCTCGACTTTAAAAAAGGATGAGAAAAATTTGTTACTATTTGCCTCTGAAATGATATGGTAACAGGGTCGCTCGGAATATTCAATCAAATCGGCAACTTCAATTGTTGCCTGTCCGGCATTTATAAATCCATAGCCAATATCAAAATACAGTTTCTCACCTGGACCAAAAGCAAGGTTTTCAACATATCTGTCAAATCCATCTGAACCTTCATCCACTGTTGAATCGGCCTGTACGGATGCAATTCCAAATTGATGATCGATCAGGTGAATCCCAGCGGCAAAAATCAGAATAAATGTTAATATCAATGTGGCAGTTTTAACCATCGTTCTCCAGCAAGTTTTTCTTTTTTATCAAATCCAAGATTCCCGGGAGTATCCGTCCAATCTCTTCGCCTATTTCAAGAAACGTCTGGTTATACATATCCAGTGAACCGCCGATAGGATCATCAACACCGTCGCCACCACAACCGGAATCGGGGAATTTTTTGAGCAAATATACTTTATTACCTGCATCAGGACGTAACCTGAGGACTTCCTGACAATGCGATGTTTCCATAGCTAAGATCAAATCTGTTTCATCAATTATTTCTTCGGTTAATGGTTGCGAACGATGGGTTGAAATATCAGCTTCCCAGATTTTGGATGCCTCAACTGCGTAAGGAGTTGCCTCAAAGCCTATCCCCCCCGATGTTCCCGATGAATAAACATCTACATCCGGGACACCTTTATTCTCAAGTAATTTGCGCATAGCACCCTCGGCCATCGGTGACCGGCAAGTATTACCAAAACAAACAAACATTATTTTAAAATTTTCAGCCATTTCTATCCTCAGTTTATCTCCAAAGAGTTTCTAATATCTTCTTTTACAATCGCACCTTCACGTAAAATCTTATACGTTTCACCAGAGCAGTCGACCACAGTTGAAGCAGAACCATTTAAGGGACCGGCATCAAGATAGAGATCAATATTATCGCCAAATTGACTTATTGCTTCATCAATATCTCCGGGCTCTTCTTTTCCCGAAATGTTGGCACTGGTGGCGGTCAGATTAAAATCGGTTTGAGACAATAATTTTGAAATGAGTGCGGATGATGAAAATCGAAGTCCGATTTTATTATCTATCACTATAGGCGCTGACAATTCAGTTTGTGCCTTTAGAATCAACGTCAATGGACCGGGTAGAAATTTTTTGGCAATTGTATTGGCGGTATGATTAATTTCAGCAAATTTATTCATCTCATCGTTTGATCTTACAAATATGGCGGTTGGTTTTGATAGTGAACGACTTTTGATATCATACACTTTTTTAACTGTTTCTTCAGAATCAATCCGAGCCAACAATCCGTATTTTGTTTCGGTAGGTGCCATAATAATCCCATTATTTCTTAGAACCTGTAAAGCTTCTTTCAGAATTTCCGGTTCCGGAACGAGTGGGTTAATCCTCCTGATATTCGTTTTTTTCATCTTCGGATTCATATTCCATTTCTAACAATTCTGCACTATCCAGCGGTTTGAATATCTCTTCGTCATAACCATCATATACTTCTTCAAGAGTCTTTACATTAACATATGCTCTAACAACCCAAGCAGTCTTATAACCAGCCTCACGAGCGGCGGGTAAATAGTTTTCCGCTTCCTCGCGAGTTCTAAAATCGCCGACTCTGATTTTATAGTAAGGCACTTCATAATCCATTTTAATCGGCTGATCAAAAACCTCAACCGCAATATTTTTTTCGCGAATTGCCGGGCCATATTCTTTTGCGGTAAATAGCTGAATTCGGAATACTCTGTCACCATCAAATACCGAGCTATCAGCGCTATTAATAAGCAGTGGATTCTCACCATCCTGATTGATAGAAGAATCAGCGACCTGCTCAAATGAAACTTCCCGCGAAACAATTGCATAATCTTCCGTTTGTCCCAGCGGTTCATATTTGCCTTTTGTTTCTTTGGGAACAGATTCAGGTTGTTCCTCACTGCCTCCCGGCGGAGCAAAAGTCCCACGACAATTTGAAATTATAAGGATCAATATCGAAATTGCGATTAATTGCAGATAATTTTTCATTTTATAAATATTTCTTTTTAATTTCATCTTGTGATAATTCGGCCAGAACTTTTTTAACATCATTTACCTGGGTTTTATGTGCCACCAGAACAATATCCTTCGTCTTAACAATAACCAGATCTGACACGCCCAACGACACTATAATACCATCGGTGTCATTATAAATAGCGGTTTCATAGGTATTCAAAATTTTGGCATCACCAATAACAACATTATTTCCCTGATCTTTGGTTTTGTATCGTTCCAGCGCATTCCAACTGCCAACATCATCCCAAATAATATCACCTCTGATGGTCAAAACATTTTCGGCATTCTCCAAAATAGCAAAATCAATTGAAATCGGATCACTTTTTTCATAAAGGGTTCTTAATGCATCTTTCTCATTATCGGTTCCGATAGATTCCGCATATTCATCAAGGGCCGCCGCCGTCTCGGGTTGACAAGAGCTAATTGCTTTTAAAATAGAATCGACCGACCATATAAACATACCGGAGTTCCAGAGATGCTGATGGCCATAATAATATTCATTGGCAACCAGCGGTTTTGGTTTTTCGGTAAACGCCTCGACCCTATAAACGGCAATCCCACCAAAGTCTTTATATTGTTCTCCCATCTTCACGTAACCATAGCTGGTTTCTGCCCGAGTCGGGTTTATTCCAATGGTAATAAGTCGGTCTTCGTCCTTTGCTATCTGAGCGCCTATTGATATGATCTCCAGGAGTTTTTCAGCCGGCTTGATTATATGATCAGCTGAGAGAACCACCATAACTGCCTCAGGGTCGACTTTCTTAAGATGTATGGCGGCCAATCCAATAGCAAGACAGGTATCCCGTCCAAAAGGCTCCGCCAGAATATTGCGTTCTTTGAGCATACTGATCTCATCCATTATTGGCGAAACAATATCTTCTGATGTAACAACCAAAATTCTTTCACCGGGAATCAGCGGAAGAACTCTGTCAATTGTCTCCTGAAGCATCGTTTTGGAAGAAATCAATCTGAGGAGCTGTTTAGGATGTTCCGACCTTGAAAGCGGCCAAAAACGTTCGCCCTTACCACCCGCCAATACTACACCATGAATCACTGCTAACTCTCCATTTTAAAATAACTTAATATCATAATCAACTCTATCGGAGTTGTCAAGTTAC
>JAAERC010000573.1 GCA_024230695.1 Candidatus Zixiibacteriota bacterium | reverse complement strand
TGTAACACCCCAGAAAAGTGATACGGCAAATCCTTTAATCGGACCGGATCCAAATAAGAACAATGCTCCGGCAGTAATCAAGGTTGTCACATGACTATCAACAATAGTTAATAAGGCTCGATTGTAACCGGCATCAATTGACGCTCGAACTGTTTTGCCAGTTCGAAGTTCCTCTCTTATCCTTTCAAAGATCAGAATATTGGAGTCAACTGAAATACCGACGGTTAAAATAATTCCTGCAATTCCCGGCATTGTTAAGGTTGCACTTAATCCAGCCATAATCGAAAGCAGGAAGAAAATATTGAAGATCAATGCAATGTCTGCAATAATACCTGACATACGATAATAAACACCGATAAAGATAAATACCAGAACTAAACCAATCAAAGTTGACATAAGACCTTTTCTGATAGAATCAGAACCTAGCGTTGGTCCGACAACATTCTTTTCAATTATTTCAACCGGAGCCGGTAAAGCACCAGCCTTTAAGACGATCTCAAGATCCTTGGCATCTTCCAATGTTGCACCGCCGCCCATTGTGATCTGACCGTTATTTCTGATTTTGCTATTGATAATCGGGGATGACTCAACCTTATCATCAATTACAATCGCCAACGGCTTATCAATATTAGAGCCGGTCAGTCGAGCAAAGGCCGCCGCGCCCTGTCCGGTAAGTCTGAAGTCAACGGTTGGTTCCTGAAACTGACCGCGACCCAGTTTGATGTTTTCTAAAAATTTTCCTAGAAATTGGACTTTGCTCTT
>JAAERC010000572.1 GCA_024230695.1 Candidatus Zixiibacteriota bacterium | reverse complement strand
GCATGCTCTTACTGCCGGACAAGAATTATCGGATCTGCTTTCATCGCTAACTCTCCGGCCAAATTATATCTCTGGTGGAGATTTCAAAAAAATGACATACCCCTTTTGCGCGGTAACAACAGACATTATTTCCGGGCAACAGGTTAATTTGACAAACGGTTATCTGGCCGATGCTATCCGGGCCACAATGGCGTTTCCGCTGGCTTTCACCGGCGTGGAAATGGGAAAACAGCTTTTAATGGATGGAGGTATTGTTAATCCTATTCCCGTTTCAGCGATACCAAATGATAACAATGACCTAAATCTTATTGTTGCTGTGAATACAACCAGCAATCTACTGGAAAAAAAGGATATAAATAATCCAATTGATATTGCCAACCAAGTGACAACTATCATGCAAAATGATAATATCGCTGATGGTTTAAATATGGCTGATTTGGTCATATCTCCAGAAATAGGTGACTATTACTCAAGTGATTTTATTCATTCGTCGGAATTAATTGATCTTGGTTATTTATCTGGTTTAGAGGCAGTTAATAAAATTAAAATGAAATTGAATGAATCCCTGAATGCTGATTCAATTTACATTAAAAAAATATTTTTGGCTGATAATATACTTGATAATTCCTTAGATAATTTTCCAATTAAGGAAAATACGGTTATAAGAAAAAAATCATTACGAGTTATCGCAAATCGGATTTATCAAAGTAACGACCTTTTTTCTATCACAATAAATGTAATTCCTACCGAATCAAACGTCAACCATTACCCGGCCTGCAATCTTGAAATAAGTACCCTGATATTACCGGAACTAGACAATTTGAATTTGGAGATAATTGGAAATAAAATTATCGAAAACAAAGTTATTGAATCAATAATAAATAGTTATGGTAATAATTTATCCGGCCTTGAAATAAAGAATTTCGTTGACAGCCTGAATACATTGTATAAATCACGAGGATTTGATCTGGCTCATGTTCGATATATCAACTATTCCCCACAGGACCAAATATTGACTATCGAGATTGATGAGGCAATAATTGAAAAAATCAATGTTTTCGGTAACAAGCGAACCAAAGACTGGCTGATTAAGGCATCGTTTCCATCCCGTAAGGGAAAAGCCTTCAACTCCCACGATGTCTCCCAAGGAATCTCCAATATTTATGGATCAGACCTCTTTGACCGGGTGACGATCAATATCGTTCCAGGTTCAACCGGGGCCATTGTTAATATGGCCGTGGAGGAAAAAAAATACTCACAAATCAGACTTGGTTGGCACTGGCACGATGAGTACAAAAGTGAACAGTTTGTTGAACTACTTGATGACAACCTCTTTGGAACCGGGCAGGAATATTTAATACATGCTCAGTACGCCCCGCGACAG
>JAAERC010000571.1 GCA_024230695.1 Candidatus Zixiibacteriota bacterium | reverse complement strand
TATCACTCCGTTTTGACTTTGGTGATTGAGTTGGATATTCCATTAATGAGAAAAGGGCGAAAAAGTATATAAAAAATTATTTGAAGAGAAAAGTGGTATAAATGGATAAGTCAGAGAAGATTATTGAAAAGATTGCCGCTGAATTAATAATGGTGGAGACCGATGATTTGCCGGCGTTAGCCAGTATTCATGAAGAGTTTATCAAATTACATAAAAGTATGGGTGATAGCTCATTAATAATATCTGACGCAATTAATGCCTGTGCTGATTTAGTTGAAAATATTGTCTTAAGTACCGTTGATGATAAGGATAAGGCAAAAGAGATCATCAGTGAATCTGTCACATCATTACAATTATTAATTCGAGATAAAAGAGATGAATCGGAAGTGAAATTCCCCGCAGAACTAGGGATATACAAAGCAAATGGGGAAGAAACTATTCAGGTTGATTCACCGGACGGAACACCTGATAATTCACAAGCTTCTGATGACAATGATGATACAAACGACAACGAGTCGTATATTATCGATCTCACTGACGCCGATGCCGACCTAACCGCTGATTTTGTTAATGAGGCTCGAGAACATTGCACTACTGCCGAGCAGATGCTTATGGATCTGGAAACGGGAGATGATAAAGACGACAAGATCAATGCCATTTTTAGAAGTTTTCATACTATCAAGGGTGCGGCTGGTTTTTTGGACCTCAAACCTATTATGGTTGTAGCCCATGAGTGCGAAACTCTTCTTGATCTGGGACGCAAAGGAACCGTTAGTGTTGAAGGATCAATTGCAGATGTTGTTTTTGATTCAATTGATACCCTAAGACAGTTACTGCAGGGAGCAGAAGATGCGCTTTCATCTGGTTCGAATTTTGATGGTGCCACTGTTGTTGCTTCAGTGCTTGGTACATTGCGGCAAATCCTGAAAAATCCCGGAGACACTCCACCAGAGGTGAGCGGAAGCAGAGTTGGCGACAAACTTGTAGATTCCGGACTTGTATCACAGGGACAGATAGATGTCGCTTTAGAAAATAGAGAAGACCCTAATGAGAGGCTGGGTGAGACACTGGTTAAGCAGAAAGTTGTTCCAGCTAAGGCTGTAGCTCAGGCATTACGTCAACAACAGAGAAGCAAACAGGATAAAACCGTTGGTGCTACTTCGGTAAAAGAAATGGTCAAAATCGACACCGAACGTCTGGATCGTATGGTCGACACCATTGGTGAGTTGGTAATTGCCGAATCGATGGTTGGTCAGGATGATGAGATCATTGCTAATGTGTCACATAAAGTAATTCGAAATATTGGACATCTAAATAAAATCACCAGAGAACTTCAAGAGATGGGTATGTCAATGCGTCTACTTCCGGTGAAAGGAACATTCCAGAAACTGGCCCGAGCGGTGCGTGACTTGACAAGGAAATCAGGCAAAAAAGTAGATCTACAAATATCAGGTGAGGATACAGAAGTCGATAGGAGTATTATTGAGCTGATAGGTGATCCGCTGATGCATATGATTCGTAACGCCATGGATCATGGAGTGGAAAAACCATCTGATAGAGTAGCGGCCGGCAAACCCGAAACAGGTAATGTTCTCTTAAAGGCATACCATAAGGGCGGCAAAGTATATTTCGATATTCAGGACGATGGAAGAGGATTAGATAAAGATAAACTTTTGGCCAAGGCTATTGATAAAGGTTTAGTAGAGTCGGGTAAAGAGTTAACTGATCAGGAGATTTATAAGCTCATCTTTCATCCGGGATTTTCAACGGCCGCAAAAGTCACTGATATATCCGGTCGTGGTGTCGGTATGGATGTTGTTAAGAAGAATATTGATGCTATGCGCGGACATCTTGATATTGAATCTGAATTAGGTCAAGGTACAAAATTTTCGATGAAACTACCACTGACCTTGGCTATTATTGAGGGAATGTTGGTTAGCATTGGGGATGAAAAATTTATTATCCCGACCCTTTCGGTAGTTGAGTCGCTTTCGTTAACCCCAGATATGATTTCAACAGTAACCGGTCGTGATGAATTGATAAATCTGCGAGGGGAAATGCTTCCATTAATGCGTACCAGACAAATTTTCGGTTTAGAAAAGGGGAAAATAGAAAACGCAGAAAATACTGTTGTTGTAGTTGAAGATGGAAGCTGCAAACTAGGTATCGTAGTGGATAAACTTCTGGGACAAAGACAGACAGTTATTAAAAGTCTGGGTTCGGCGTTTGCTCAACAAAAGTGGATTTCAGGCGGGGCTATTCTTTCTGATGGACATATTGGTTTGATCATTGATATTGGCGGAATTTTAGGGCTGTCAGAAAAGGTCGCTGATGAAATCTATCGGGACAGGAAGATCTGTAAAATTGAAGATGATGATGACGAAATAGAAATCGACGAACAAAATGTTTCAATAGATTCGTCGGATGAAATGATTATAGATGAATCGGCATCTGTTGAATGCAATGAAACAGAAAACGAAAAAGGATTAGAATCTTTTGGTGAGGAAAATAAAGAGGAGTTGATTGGGGTATAATAATTCATCAAAAGCTATATAAATTAGAAAATATTTTAAGGTATGATTAAAGAGGAGAGGGGTTGGCTAAATGACAAAAACTGAAGAACTAACGATTGAGAGCGGATCTGCTGAATCAGCAGTTGTTGAAGACAGAGCCGGAAAATATCTTACTTTTAGACT
>JAAERC010000570.1 GCA_024230695.1 Candidatus Zixiibacteriota bacterium | reverse complement strand
GCAATCGTGTCGGTAAGCTCAAAAATAATTGCTGAGTATTATTCAACGCCTGTTTCATCAAGCATGGGCGGCAATGAAGTTCAGGCAAATATTATTGAAAATATTATGCACACTAACTTTATAACCCGAATTGATGCCACTCCCGGAATCGACATGCTGACTCTTTTTGGATTAGGTATTCTTTTTGCGTTTATTCTCCCCCGGGTTATTTTGTTATATAGATTTATCATTCTGATGGTTTGTTTCTTTATGCTGGCTAATCTTAATTTTGTTCTATTTAATTTTTACAAAATATTGGCACAGCCATTATATATCGGATTGGAGCTATTCCTTCTCCTACTTGCCAGTCCCCTGCTCGACAACGAATTCTTATCAAATCTGTCAATTTTCAAGGGCAAATTTGAAAGTTCAGGAACAACCAAACTTCCAAAAATTGATTTGGAACATGAACAACCGCGGCAAATAAACACGCCGATTAAACCAAAATCGGCGCCTCGTCCTCATCAAACAAACGCCGAATTTGAGAATACTGTTGCCGCCGAACAATTAAACGATAAAGAAATTAATCAGACAATAAAATCTGATACATCCGACACGGTTGCTTCAGTGCCAAATGAACCGACATCAATCGAACATTCACCAGTGACAATGGACTCCGGTGACAATGAAGTTGCTGGTCAATCCAAATCAGTTCAGGACAATGCTCATCCCGAAGAACAACCAGAAAGCTTCACGCCTTCCGCAAGCGATAGCCAGCTTATTAATAAGAGCCTGGGTCGGTATAAAGTTCTTGATACCCTGGGGCAGGGAGCAATGGGAACTGTTTATAAGGGTATTGACCCGGCCATCAATAGGAATGTAGCATTAAAAACTATTAGACTTGATTTCGTTAGCGATCCTGCTGAAATGAATGAGCTCAAAGAAAGACTATTCCGTGAAGCCCGTGCCGCCGGAATGCTTTCGCATACTAATATTGTAACTATCTACGATGTCGGCAATGAAAATAATTTACAATACATTGCAATGGAATATCTTGAAGGTCAAACTTTAGAAGATATGATCCGCCGTAAAGTAAAATTCAATTACCGTATCATCACTCAGATAATTACACAAATTTGTAGTGCTCTTGACTATGCCCATAGCCAGGGAATTGTACATCGTGATATTAAACCGGCCAACATAATGATCCTGAAAGACTATGTTGTCAAGGTTATGGATTTTGGTATTGCGCGTATCGATTCTACCTCTATGACACGAACCGGGATTGCGATGGGAACACCAAATTATATCTCGCCAGAACAATTGCAGGGTAAGGCAGTAGATAGTCGAT
>JAAERC010000569.1 GCA_024230695.1 Candidatus Zixiibacteriota bacterium | reverse complement strand
GGTAGTGTGTCCCAGCCGATAGTATCCCATGGTAATGTGTCCCAACCGATAGTATCCCATGATAGTGTGTCCCAGCCGATTGTATCCCAGACAATCGTATCTCCTGTAATTGTATCGATGATTACCGTATCGACAGCAATAGAATCAATCGGATTGCCGCCAAGATCGTGTGGGTTGCTTAAATCAACAGGTTCCGAAGTTTCAATATCAGGACCAACACTGTCTTTGGAACCTGAACATCCAAGAATTAATGAAAATATTAGATAAACTAATAATAGACCTGAACAAAAAAATAGACGCCTCATCAAACACCTCCAAAATTTCCAATAGCTCGAACCAGTTTTAATTTTCTGTTTCTTACTCAGTTAGAAATTTTCTCTATAGAGATGTTCCTTCGCGTCTTTATAATTATTCAATTACTTATTTTAATATACAATTATTTTATATCATGTCAACTGTTTTATAATAGAAATTGATGAATTAGCCGAAGTTATTTTGGCCTATTTTACCAATACCATCTTTTTAGTTTCAATAAATTCACCGGCGGTTAACCTATAAAAATAGATTCCCGATGCGATCTCGTCGCCATAATTATTTTTCCCGTCCCAAGTTACGCAGTTCCCACCGGGATAAATAATATCATAGGTCCAGTCACGCACGATCTCCCCAAGAATATTATATATAGTAAGTTTTACTGCAGAAATCCGAGGTAATTCAAATTCTATCCGAGTGGACATATTAAATGGATTAGGATAATTCTGAGCCAATTCATATCCAGAAGGTATCGCGTATGGATCAATGGGCGAATCGGTCGATTCACCGGACAGTTTCAATATATATATATCAGAGCCGCCTGATGAGTATGAATAGGTATAACCGATCAACATATAATCATGATTTGGTTCTTGAAAAATCATCCGTCCAAAATCAGACTTAGACCCTCCATATGTTCTTTCCCAAATAGGATTCCCAGTCGGATCGGTTTTAATCACATATATATCCATAAGACTACTTCCGGAACCTTCTTTGATACCGGTCAGAATATAACCGCCGTCCATTGCTTGTTGAACCGAGTATATACGATCCTCTTTGGCTCCACCATAGGCAAAACTCCACTGAAAATTACCATCGGCATCTGTTTTAACCAAGTAGCCATCATAAAACCCGGCACCATACGAAGCGGTCCAACCCGATAATAAAAGACCACCATCAAAAGCAATCGCAATATCGCTTCCAAAATCAGCCCGGGTTCCACCATATGTTTTAGCCCAGAGTGAATCGCCATCGGCTGTAGTTTTAACAACATAAAGACTGCTGTAACCGGTTCCAAACGATCCGGTCGAGCCAATAGCAATATAGCTGTCATCGGACAACTGCTTGACCGAAACCCCGGACTCTCCCCCGCTTCCGCCAAAAGTACGTGTCCAAAGGGTATCGCCGAGTGAATCTGTTTTTATAAGATATAAATCTGAATATCCGGCACCATAAGAATCGGTATTACCGCAAATAATAAACCCTTTGTCAGAAGTTATCTCAACTGAATAGCCTTCATCTTTGGTAACACCACCATAAGTTTTATCCCAAAGTTTATTTCCTTCCGAGTCTGTCCGGATCATATAAATATCACTTCCGCCGCTCCCAAAACTCTGAGTCGATCCAACTAAAATATATCCATCATCATAAGTTTGCTTGATATCATAACCATATTCAGTATCGGCTCCACCATATGTCCGACACCAAACAGTATCCCCTGCCGAATTTACTTTCAGAAGATAAAAATCAAATTCACCGGCACCATTGGAATAAGTACTTCCAATTATGGCAATACAATCATCGGTTGTGGGAACTCCGGAATA
This sequence comes from Candidatus Zixiibacteriota bacterium, assembly GCA_024230695.1. Next base: position 731 of record JAAERC010000569.1, on the reverse strand, counting down.
TGCTTCATCATTATAATTACCGCCATAATTTGTTGACCAAACCAGATCCTGACTATGTGATGGTACAATAATAATAAAAGAGAGTACAATGAAGAGAAGCGTATGTGGAATCCAATTTCCATATTTGGTTCGCATTTGAACCGTCCTATATTTACTTTATCCATTTGGCTGTATAATTATTGAACAGCCATCGTTATTAAAACTATCGGATTTCCCCCACAACACTTTAGCGGTATTTAATAAATATTTTATAAATAATTTCTCATAACTAATTATCTCTCAGTAATTTTCTGAAAGTTGATCTATCAAGTATTCAACAATTCTTTATCTCCATCACATTATATATTTCCCCACACATATTATCTATTTGAGTAACAACAGTTTATAATATTCTATATGGGCTATTTCCTATACTTGTTTTCAAAATAGAATATATACAGTTCAAAAACAAACCCGCTTTCTCTTTGTCACACTACAAGTTAACGACATTATTCCATCACGGCACTTTCCTTGCCTTGTAGTGGGGCAAACAACTATGCTTTTCAATAAGGAGTGGAGAAATGAAAAAAGGAAATCTACTGCAATTAATAATTATTGTAGTAACAGCTTTGATGTTGGCCGTTCCGAGTATCCTGGCTCAGGAAAGTGCCTCTATTTCTGCAACCGCAACGGTTTTGCCGGCAATGTCTGTAACCGGTGATAACAATTTGATCTTTGGTACGGTTCTTCCC
>JAAERC010000568.1 GCA_024230695.1 Candidatus Zixiibacteriota bacterium | reverse complement strand
AAGAGCACGATCAATTTACTCGTCAGGGAGATAATATTGTCTGCCAGATGCCAATTTCTTTTACTCTCGCGGCACTTGGCGGTCAACTTTCGGTTCCTACAATAAATGGCAGTCATGATATAAAAATTCCCTCCGGGACTCAGAACGGACGAGTATTTAAATTAAAGGGAAAAGGAATCCCACATCTGAATTCATATGGCTCAGGCGATGAGTTGATTCAGGTTATGGTTTGGACACCGACTAAGTTATCATCTGATGACAAAAAGATTTTAAAACAACTTGGCAAATCACCCTCGTTTGTCCCGCCTAGAGCAGATAAATCTTTTATTCAAAAACTAAAAGATTCTTTAGGAATATAATTGTGAAGATAAAATCGGAGCGACCGGGTAAATATATTGAAGTAAGCCTGGTTGTTCCTGATTCTGTTAATGAAATAGTCAGCAATTATATCATTGAAAATCTTGCCGCTGGATTGATATTAGAGGATGAAGAGGGGACAGATTCTATTGGGATCAAGTTTTATTTACCAGATAATTTTGATTCAGAATATAAAAAGAAGCTCCTGGATTTTTTAAACTCGATTGATTCAAATTTAGATTTCTCAGATAAAAGCATCAAGACAAAAGATGTCCCGGATATTGAATGGGTAAATGTTTTTAAAGATTCTGTCCAGCCGGTATTTATTGACAATGTCGTAATAAGACCGTCCTGGATAACTATTCCAAATAAAGATTGTATCGATCTTATAATTGAGCCCAAAATGGCGTTTGGGACGGGGAAACATGAAACAACCAGATTATGTATAAAAGCGATTTTAAGACATCTTGGAGAAGGCAAAAGCTTTTTTGATCTGGGCTGTGGTAATGGGATCCTATCTATTTTGGCCTCAAAAATGAAAGCAACAAGAATCAAAGGTTCCGATATTGATCCAATCGCGATTGATGATGCGCGTGAGAATATTGTAATTAATAATGTCGCCGACAAAATTGAATATCAGATTGGGTCGATTGAAATTGCTCAACAGGAAAAACCATACGATTTTTTTGTTGCCAATATTATCAAAAAAACGATTTTAGAATTATATAACAGAATAGATAGTTGCACCGAGACTGGCGGAATTATTGTTCTTTCAGGATTGTTATTGGAAGATAAGGAAGCAATTATTGCCAAGTTAAAAGAAAATAATCGAGAGAATTATGAGATAACATACGATGGCAATTGGATAGCTTTTACCGTTTTTAAATAGTTATGGCTGTTTTTTATACCGATAAAAAAAATGTTGAAGATGATTCGCTGGTAATAAGCGGGCCAGAGGCACATCATATTAGCAAAGTGATGCGACTCACAAAAGGTGATGCGCTTGGTGTTGTTGATGGCATTGGGAATTATTATAGATGCGAGATTGAAAAGAAATCAAAAGGTAAACTTGATTGCAGTATTATCTCACGCACTCGTAATTTTGGGGAACCGACTAGTTTTGTTTCGCTGGCCTCCGGACTGTCAGTGGGATCTAAATTTGACACAATCATTCAACAAGGAGTTGAGCTTGGTATCAGTAGATTTATCCCGCTGATAACAGAAAAATCAAAGATGAAGCTGGACGATCCCAGTCGTCTT
>JAAERC010000567.1 GCA_024230695.1 Candidatus Zixiibacteriota bacterium | reverse complement strand
GCTGCTTCGCTATTCGAATCATTTTACCCACACAATTTTCGTTAAACAGTAATTAAAGTTTACGTACTAGGTTGATGTGTAACGGGAATAAAACGCTGCCACTTCTTGGCTATTCAATCTATTTTACCTGCACAATTTTCGTTCAATGGTAATTGAAGCATCAAATAGTCGCAGAACACTGCCACTTTAAAATTATCAGATACCCATTTCTTGCATGATAGCGAGGATATTGTTTGCAAATTTAGATCACAATAGTGGTCACTCCATCGTAGAGCTGCTATATATTCAAGCAAAAATATGTGAGAAGTGTCCATTTCAATTATATTGACATTCAACTTCAATTAAATTTTAGTGGGAAACTGACATCATTTTTGGATTCAGCATGATATCTTGCCCTGAGGTGATGAGTTTCAACATTTTTGGTCAAACATTATTTTTTGATTAATTTTGGTCATAATTTTGGGACCAATTAGAAACAAAGGAGATAATAAAACGGTAGGTGCTAACAGAAACCAATTTGGCTTGATAAAATAGCAGGGCATTGACTTTCATTTAACGCATAAATCATCAAATCGGTTTGCTGTTTGTAGAGAAACAAGTGTTTGCTTTTTGATATACTAAGTCTTGGCTGCCCTATATATAGGGAGGCATTTGGTTTACAAAGTAAGAAGTTTTATTCTATGTAGCGTGGGATGTTTTTAGCATGTGCGCATAGTATTAGAATCAAAAAGATTTGATTCTGTATAGTCTAGGTATGGATTAGTATATGTAAAACCTCAATCATGATCGTGATCAGCATCATCGAGATTCCCATACTACAAAATTCTATTTGCTTAACTACTGCATTTGAGAGTAATAAACAGGGCAATTCCTTACCGTATGCTAACTTTTGTCACAATCAGACAAAAAATGATAAAATCAATAATTTATCAATCGATTTCTAACCAGTCAATCAATAAATCTAGCAAACTCCACCATATTCATGATCAACATCATCGAAAACGTGTGTATGCTAACCATCGCTGCAATGGGAACAAAAATGACAAAATCGATAATTTATTGATCGATTTCTGATTAATTGATCAACAATTCTGGCAAAACTCCATCATATTCGTGATCACCATCATCGAAACCTCGTATGCTAACTTTTTGCCACAATCGGACAAAAATGACAAAATTGATAATTTATCCGTCGATTTCTGATCAATCAATCGATAATTCTGGCAAAACTT
>JAAERC010000566.1 GCA_024230695.1 Candidatus Zixiibacteriota bacterium | reverse complement strand
TAAGTAGGAACTAAAAACCATTAATATAAACAAATGAGAAGGGACCTATGAACTCCAACAAACTATCAAACGCATTTCTAATGTTTGCTTTGGCGGCTCTGCTGATAATGACGGCCGGATCAACTGTTTTGGCTGAAGTCAAAGAAGCCCCAACCAGAGATCAAATTGAAGAAAAATACAAATGGGATTTGACTGCTCTTTATCCCAACGATGAAGCATGGGAAAAGAATTACACAGAAATCGAAGAGGCGGCATCCAGATTTGAACAGTATCAGGGTAAATTAAGTAGTTCTGCCGATTTGATGGCTGAGTGTCTGGAACTCAGCGATTCGCTCGGCAATTTTGTCCAGCAACTTTGGGTTTATTCAGGACTTAAAAGCGATGAGGATACTCGTGTTGGGGAATATCAGGAAATGTATCAGCGAGTTGGCAGCTTAAGATCATTATTTAGTCAGTCGACTTCATTTATCGAACCGGAAATATTAGGTATGGAAAATGATAAATTG
>JAAERC010000565.1 GCA_024230695.1 Candidatus Zixiibacteriota bacterium | reverse complement strand
TTAATTTGAGTTCCGCTTTTATTTCTTTGGATACTTTTTTACCACTGATAATAGTAGCTGGCATGGTCACCTTACCTCATCTATGAATTATTACCCATAATCGATAACGAATCTTTCGATATCCTCAGCCGCGCCATTTTCGCCATTAATTGTAATAAGGACACCACTGATTTTGATATCATCTTTGGCGCAGGTAAATCTTTTGGGCATACTGGTTAAAAATCTGCCCAGAGACGGTGCAACTTCCATCCCAATAATTGAATCATGCGGTCCAGTCATGCCAACATCGGTGATATAGGCGGTACTGCGATCAGTAACACGTTCATCAGCAGTCTGAACATGAGTATGAGTCCCAATGATTGCCGATACTTTGCCATCAAGATATGCAAGTAATGCTTGCTTTTCAGAAGTAGCCTCAGCATGAAAATCGACTATAATAACATCAGTTAGTTGTCTCATCTTTGATAATTCTCTATCAGCGACCTGAAAGGGGCAGTCCATATCTTTCATATATGTACGACCCATAAGATTGAGAATACCAATTTTCACACCATTGGCTTCATCTATATAACATCCTGACCCAGGAGCCCCAAGTGGAATATTAGCCGGTCGTATCAGTCTTGGTTCTTTATCAAGGTACGGCTGAATATCCATTCTATCCCATATATGATTGCCGGAAGTCTGACAGTTGACACCATAAGAAAATATTTTGCGGCACATCTCTGGTGTAATACCAAAACCGCCTGCGGCATTTTCAGAATTAGCAATAACATAGTCGGCTTCATATTTCTCTTTAAGAGAACGACACATCTCAGCCATAACAAAACGGCCCGGTTTGCCGACTATATCCGCAAAAAACAATACTTTAAATTGACTCATTCTTTCCTTCTACTTTGCATACTCCGTCGAGCGGGATTCACGAATAACGGTGACTTTGATTTGTCCCGGGTATTCCATCTCACCCTCGATCTTGCGGGCAATATCGCCAGCCAAAATTGAAGCCGCCAGATCGTCCACAGTTTCGTATTCAACAATAACTCTTATTTCTCTTCCCGCCTGAATAGCAAATGCCTTGGAAACCCCCTTAAATGAATCGGCGAGTTCCTCAAGTTTTTCAAGTCGTTTGATGTAGGCC
>JAAERC010000564.1 GCA_024230695.1 Candidatus Zixiibacteriota bacterium | reverse complement strand
TTTTTTTACTCAACTCAGTATTATCGGGGAGCCAATATACATTATCTTTTATTCACCGTCAACCCGCATATTTTATCTACTTGCTTTAATACGATGACATTGACATATTTAGATGTACTTTATTATTAATTGGGAGAATTTATGAGAGTTATTAAGATACTATCGATCTCAGCCATATTATTACTATCCGGCATTAACGGATTTGGGCAAGTATTGTCATTTTATGAACGATTTGATTTTTTGCAGGCATCACCTTCAGTTTTCCAAGAGGGCGCTCTTGGAGTCGCTAATCCGGCCAATCTTCATTATTTAAAAAATCAGGAATATCAACTCGGATTGATTATTGATGAAAAAAACGACAATTCTTTTAAAAATTGGTCTTTTGCGGCGGCATCTCCCGGAATCGGATTTGGTTTGATTCATCGGAACCTCGGTGGTGGATCGATTAACAGTTATTTTTTATCGCTTGCTTTTGGAAATGAAGCCGATGCCTTTGGAATTGGGTATAGCTGGCATAGTAGCAGTAATGAAGATATTGGTTTAGAAAAGCAATTGGTTTTTTCGGCAATCTCACGTTCGGAGCGGATCATATCAATCAGTTTAACTCATCGTATGTCGCTTGAAAGCCGTTGGAGCGAAACTGTCGGTGAGGTCGGGTTTAGGCCTTTGGGAACGAAGGCGTTAACATTTTTTGGCGATATTGCCATAAAAAGAGGTGAGGAATTACGGGATTCACCAAATAGTTACGGATTTATTTTTGAACCGGAAAAAGGTATCCATCTGATTGGACGATTTTTTAAAAACAACTCATTTACTCTTAGTGTGAATATTTGTCTTGGAAACAGCAGTGTCAGAGCCCAACCGCATTATAATAATAACAAAGCAACCAGATACAGTTTTAATCTAAGATATGGTGGTTTGCGGCCATCTGTTATTGATGAAAAGATCAATCGTAATAAGAAGTATATTCCAATGAATCTGAAAGGAACTATTGCTTATAATAAGTACGTTTTCTTTGATGGGGGGACTAAGCGCCTGATGGATATTCTTTCTGATGTCCGGGCGGCTGTTGATGATCCTCGAATCTCTGCTCTGGTTTTAAATCTTTCAGGGATGCGCATCTATCCCGAGCATGCCTGGGAAATCCGCGAGGAACTAAA
>JAAERC010000563.1 GCA_024230695.1 Candidatus Zixiibacteriota bacterium | reverse complement strand
CGGCAATGAATCACCGGAGGTCAAAAAGGCTCGTAAAAAAGCGGCGGAAGAATTCAGGAAACGTTACTCCAAGTAGCAAATTAAAATAAGTAATAAAAAAGACCGCCCTGGTATAAGGCGGTCTTTTATTTTGTTAGTCTATTTTTCTATTTAAACTAAAATCCGACAATAAACATCGTATAGGCCCACATAGTCATATCTTCATTATCAGTCATCATTGTAAACCCTTCTTTTGGCATAAACAATGATAATCCGGTCACCCATTTGGCACCTGAGATTTTATTGGTAGCGACTGAAAAATCAAGTTCCATCCCGCGATCTTTAATATTAGATCCGGCGTAAGAATATTCAACAGCAGTTGTAAACAGATGAAGATCACCTTTAACTGTCCAACCTTCAACCGGGTTAAGCTTGGCACGGAACATAAGATCCATTAAACCGGAGTTCTTCGAAGCGAGAAAATAATCCATATAACCACGGAATTTATGTCCGGTATAATATAGATTATTGTAAGCTTTAAATTTGTCATCGGTTGCATCATCATCGCCGGATGAATAATCAATACCAACCGCGAGACGCGGTTTCATTTTACCATCAAATGTATAACCGGCCTCAAAAGTAAACATCATTGCGGCAATATCTTCTTCAACTGAACCCGTATCAGTGGCAGTTACTTCCCAAATTTGACGCTTACCCATTTGATAAACTGCGTTGAGCGCAAAATCAAATTGCTTATGGCTTCGGTGAAAAAACAAACCAAGATTGATTCTTCCAAGAGCATCATGAGTTGGGGTAAATGTATCTACTCCAATAGTTGTATCAACTCTTGCGGCATCTTTTTCCAAAAATGCCAAAAGTTCAAGGTTGAGAGATTTTATTTTTGCGTTCAGACCAAAAATATTAAAATCGGTACTTTCGGTTGTATCAAAATCATCTCTTGGTCTTAAAAAGTAACCAGAAACGGCATATCCATCACCGTCACATATCAGTTCCATGCCGTCCCAGGTGCGTCCTTCATTATGCCAACCAACTCCGCCAAAAACTCTTTGGTTGCCAAGATTGACCTCAAACCGTCCGGCTTTAAGTCCAATTCCATTTTCCCAAAGCTCATTGATCTTAAAATAAGCCTGATGTAAATAAACTTTATCATCAGTATCAACACCAATACCACTGGAGTTTAATGTTCCGAACTTCCGACTATCCTGAAACTGAATGTAAGCCGAAGTGTTCTCGTTAATGGTTGCATCGACATTAAATCGAGTTCTCAAAAAAGTAGTATTAACCGTCGCCGCCGCAGTATCAAAGCTATTATTCGGATCATTATCAAATTCGCAACGAAGTCGAATCTGACCTGATGTCTTGATTTCGGGGTCGCCGAAAGCTTGACCGACACACAGAATCATCAATGCCAGTACGGTTAGAATTAGCGTTTTTTTCATTTGCCTTCCTCCTTATTAGATTTTGGTATATTAATATCACTTTCCTTTTCTTTTTTATTTAACTTCTTTATTTCATTAGTGCTAGTTGGATGACCATAACCCAATAAATATTGTTGATGATATAAGTATTCCTCAGTTTCTATATTATTTTGCCAATTCCCCGAAATCATTCCTAAACCTGTTACCAAAACAAACAGAACAATAACTCCAAATACAACATATTTTTTTAAAAGAGTAGATCGGCCTATGATTGGTTTTAATTCCAAAGTATCAGCAACTGGACAACTGTCGATACATTTCAAACAACTGGTACATTCATCAGAAATAACTGTGTTTATTTTATCAACCTTTATAAATGACGGACAGACTTTGGCGCATTTGGTACAGTCAATACAGGAATCGCTATTACGTTTTATTTTAAGCGGACTTAAGAGGGACATTATTCCCAAAAGAGCACCATAAGGACATAAATAGCGACACCAAAAATTCCGGATTGGAATGGATAAAAAGAATAGTGCAACAATGATGAACAGAGCTAATCTTGAAATATCAATAAAGAAATAATACATTTTTATGTCGGCTACAATATTGTATGGACTATCAAGAAACGTTCGTAAGGATGCCTCGGTCATCAGGAAAAATATTGAATATCCGAAAAATAGAAGCAATAAGTACTTAAGGCTTCGTAGTGGATAATCAAGCCATGCGGGCATCTTTATTTTTTTTCCAAATAGTTTTTGACCGATATCGCCAAGCAATTCAGACAACCATCCCACAGGACAAAACCATGAACAAAATGATTTTCCAAATACAAACGAAACAATTATTGCCGCCAAAAGAATAAATAATCCGGCCGGATGAGCAGGATGAATATCACCGGATATTAAGAAGAGATACAAACTCATTAATGAGCTGATGGGTAAAAACCCCTCTACACCGGGGGGGCGATAGGCAGAACCTTCCAAACCGGCTGTTTCAAGATATTCTACAAAAAAGAAAAACTCTACACCAATCCATAAGCATAGTAAGACAAAAGCAGTTTGGATCCAGAAACGAATCGTTTGAATCGGTTTCTGTTGATTTTTCCTGTATTTCTTTTTGGTAGTTTCCAACTTTGTTTACTGTCCGGTATCAATATTCTCTGAGTGACTTCCGCCCTGAATACCAAGAGTTATTACTTCAACTGGAATATTTGGAGCAACTTCATTTCTTGCCTGAATAGTAATCTGAGCAATACCGGTGCAACATGGAACTTCCATTTTCACCACGGTCAATTTTTTGGGACAAGCTTCCTTTATAATTTCTTTTAATTTCTCATGATAATGCTGTAAGTCATCAAGTTTAGGACAACCAACAATCAAAGCCCTTCCGGCCAGATAACGGCTATGAAAATCTGGGACTGTAAATGGGACACAATCGGCGCAAACCAAAATATCGGCCTTTTTTAGAAATGGTGCATGTGGCGGAACCAGCATCAGTTGAATCGGCCAATGCCGTAATTGAGATTGAAGATCGCTGGCGGCTTCTGAAGAAGGCGTTTGATTTTGCTGATCAAATCCCTTCATGGCCGAACCGGGACATCCACCATGAGCCTGGGTAGGTAATGGTGATGATTCGATAACCGGGAGAGGTGTTGCCTTCTTTCTGTCAAGGTCAGCCAAATGTCTTTGAACAGCTTCTTCATCATATTCGTCCGCCTCGCGTTCTATCATTGTTATAGCATCCTGGGGACATTCGCCCAAACAGGCTCCAAAACCATCGCAGTATGAATCTTTGACTACTTTGGCTTTACCATTAATAATCTGTATTGCTCCCTCGGCG
>JAAERC010000562.1 GCA_024230695.1 Candidatus Zixiibacteriota bacterium | reverse complement strand
CCAGCCGGTTGGCCAACACTTCCAGGGCTCGCAATGCGCCGGCCTGACCGGCTACTCCAAAGACGGAAAAAGAGATATCCCGGCCGGTCAAGCCCGGGCCTCCTAACACCAGGCGCCCATCGAGGTAGATGCCGGCGTCGGTAACGGCCAGGGCCGGCCAGTGTCCGCCTTCAACCGGGAGCTCAGCCAAGCCCTGGCGCACCAGCCGTTCTGCTCTTTGCCTGAGATTATCCAGTTCTTTGGCCGTGGTTGGGGCCGCAGGGTTGGGGCGCATTTGGCGGACGGTAAATAATTTACCAAGTGTAGCCCGTCCGGCCAGGGCAAAAATAACGTCATCCGGCACTACTTTTTGGCCGATAAAACCTTCGGTGCTGTCTTCGGCTCTGGTCAGGGCAACGTTAACGGGACCCGTGACCGCGTCCGCCTCAAGCCGTCCTCCGGTAATGTCATGTCCCCCGGTTTCGGCCAGGCCATAACCAATTACCTGGGGTTCAATATTATCAGGCAGCATCAGAATAACGATGGCTTTGACCGTATCCCGGCCAATATCAATCAGGCTAAAGGACGTTGGCTTTTGCGTTTTGGTCCGGCGAAGCTGGCGAAGAAATTTCATGGGTTTATACTGTGTACTGCGTATTGCGTATTTGGCAGGACGCAGGGCTAATTTTACGTAATACGCAATTGTTGTTATGTGATTATTTCTCAATAAAGTTATTTTGCACATATTGATAAAGTTCTTTTTCTGAACATTTTAATGATTGGGAAAGACCTTCTTTAAAGCCTTCAACTACTCTGGTAACAAATGGGAGTTTATTCATATGGTAAAATAAATTATCGTCATATTTTATATAGTATTTTTTTAACCATCCATAATCTTCAATTAACTTTTTATTATCTAAAAGACAGTGCTTGAAAATTAATTGGTCTAATAATCTTTTGCTGTTGTATGGCATAATATGCAAATTAAATGCTTGTCTTAATGTCCTTTTTCTAAATAAAATCCAATCTTCAAATTCTGAACCAGTATTATACTGATATCCAATTGTATTTAGTATTTTTAAATAAAAATCTTTTTCTTTAAGTTTTTCTACACCTATGCTGATGTCAACTATTGGTTTTGAAGCTAAACCTGATATAGAAGTACTGCCAATATGATTTATAGATTTATATTGATTGGAAAATATCTCTTTTAACAATATTTTTTCATTTTTAAAAAATATTCTCCAATTTGGATTGTATTCAGTAATAATGATTTCCAAAATATCCATTTCTATTTTTTAATACTTACGTAAAAACAACGACTG
>JAAERC010000561.1 GCA_024230695.1 Candidatus Zixiibacteriota bacterium | reverse complement strand
TGAAATAGCAATTACTCGTTTGGCGAAATCACCGGCAACTGCGGTTGGGCCATCATCAATCTGTTGAAGCGGTTGACCCTTGCGGTCACCATACAGTTTTGTTGTCAAATTTTTTCGTTGTTCGTCGGTCATTACTCCGAGATCGACTTCAACGTTTTCAACCCCTTCAAGTTCACCAACTTTTGATGTGATATCTTCGGTGATTTTTTTCTTAAGAGGACATCCCGCGATAGTTAGCGAGACACCGACCTTGACTGTCGTACCATTTATCTCGACATATTTGATCATGTCAAGCTCGGTCAATGGTTTGCGAAGTTCCGGGTCATTTATTTGACCGAGAACATCCATTACCTTTTCTTTATCTATCTGGCTCATATAATAACCTTATATCTATATGTTTTCTTTTCCCATACAACAAGATAGCCAATATATTGTTCCAATTAATGATGTCAAGTTTGCTGAAATAAAATGTTAGAGAAAAAAATAGATTTATTTTGATTCTTCGGACAATGCCGGTTCTGAAACCTGCAGATGTTTTGAGAAAAATAGAATATAAACCATTAGAATAATTATACCAACTGTGATAGCGGCATCAGCGATATTAAATGTCCACCATCGCTCAATCGTTCTTCCAAACATATCAAAATCAAAAAAGTCAACATCGAGAAAATCTACCACTCTGCCAGTCTGAATTCGATCAGTTATATTGCCAACTGCTCCCCCGGCGATCAGAGACATAGAATTAGCGATAAATTTTTGTGAGCGATTGGCATAAATGAAGTAAAAAACTAATATTAAAATAGCAATTGCTGAGATAAGATAAAAAGCGGGGCCGCCAAAATTGGTACCCATAGCTCCGCCTTCATTATAAATCAACTTAAACTGGAAAAAATTGCCAAGAAATTGATATATTTCACCCTCTGATAGCTTGGCAACGGCCCATATTTTAGTTAGCTGATCGGCGAGAGCTACCACAATCAGTATTAGCGATGGAACAATTAGTTTTTTTAGGTCAGCGCAGGCTTTTTTTGGCATTCTCTTCTTTTTCTTTGCAATCGATGCAGTAACGAGCATGAGGAACAGCTTCTAACCTGGCGTTGCTAATTGGTTTCTCGCAGGTGTGACAGTTACCATATTCACCTTTGCGCAAACGGCGAAGTGCTTCATCAATATGATAAAGCAATCGTCCCGATTTGGAGGCAAGCATAAATGCCTTTTCCCGTTCCATAGCATCGGTGCCTTGATCGGCCATATGGTAAGAATAACTGGAAATATCTCCTGTTGCTTCTTTGATGGTAGAATCAATCTGAGTTTTACGCTCATTCAGTTGTGTCACCATCTCCTCTCTCTTTTTTAGGAGGAGCTTTTCATACTTTTTTAGTTCAGATTTTTTCATCTGTGCTCCAATCTATTTTTTATTAACGGCGATTTCTGCTTTCACGCCATTTATATTCCAACTTTTTCCTTCGCAACTATCCGGGAGCGGGTTAATCAGCTTCATATTGTCGGCCAGAGTCTCACTGCAAATCGTATCTCGATATTTATCAAGTGCCGATTTTAATGGGTCGATCGTATCAACCAATATCTCTATCCGGTCGGTTACTTCAAACCCAGAGGATTTCCTCATGTTCTGAACCTTGTTGACTATTTCTCTGGCAAAACCCTCGTCACGTAAATTATCGTTAATTTCAGTTTTTAATGCAACAGTTATTCCATCTGTGCTGTCAACAGCAAAACCATCTTTTTCATTTTTGGTGATAATCAAATCATCTGTCGATAATTCAATTTCAGTCCCGCCTGCATCTAATTTAATTACGCCTGACGACAGAAATTGTTTGATTTCATCCTGAGATAGCTCGATAACTTTGCCCGCTGTTTCTTTGGCGTTTTTCCCAAGACGCGATCCCGCCGAAGCAAAATTAAGTTTGGCCGCGTAGCTGACCACTTCGGAAACATCATTAAGCTCTTCGACCTCTTTGACATTGAGTTCGTCTTTGATTATTTGCAAAACCGGCCCAACTTTGTCAAACTGTTTCTTTCCCGGAATATTAACTTTCACCCCGGCCAATGGTTGGCGAACCTTAAGGTTTTTGCGGTTTCGTGCGGCGCGTCCGGTTGAGACGATTTTCTGTGCCAGCGCCATCGATTCTTCGATATCGGTCAGTATCAGCTCCTCATTACAGGCTGGATACTCGGTCATATGAACCGATTCCGGTCGTCCATTGCTTTTTTCAGGTTTGGTCAGCTCATTCCAAAGAAATTCCGATATAAATGGGCAGTACGGAGCGATCAAACTAAATGTCCCATGTAGTATCGAATACAAGGTCAGATAGGCCCGCATCTTTGATGGATCATCTTTCGGAGCCCAGAATCGTCTTCTATTAAGACGGATATACCAGTTGGATAAATCGTCGATAACAAAATCGGTTATTATCCTGGTAGCTGGCGTTAAATCATAATTATCAAGACGGTTAGTCACATTTTTTACCAGCGTATTAAAGCGCGAGATGACCCAGCGATCAGTCAGTTCAGGTTCTCCGGCCAGACTCTCAAGAAATTCTGCGACCGGTTTATTATCATTCGATGCGCGCTCTGAAATATTATCGATATTTGCATAGAGAGCAAAGAAGCCGTATGAGTTTTTGAGGGTATCGAAGAATTTTCTGATAACCTCGATCAATTGCTCTTCGTCAAATTTAGTAGGCAACCATGGGTTCGAATTGTTAAGCATATACCAGCGTAGCGGGTCGGCTCCATGTTTTGCGACTACTTCAAACGGATCAACGACATTCCCCTTATGCTTCGACATCTTTTTGCCGCTGGTATCAAGGATCATATCCATAACGATCACATTCTTAAAGGCTGGTTTATTAAATAACATGGTTGAGATCGCCAGCAGTGAATAAAACCAGCCGCGCGTTTGATCGACCCCTTCGGAAATAAAATCGGCCGGATATTTTTTTTCAAACATCTCTTTGTTTTCAAACGGGTAATGCCATTGAGCATACGGCATCGCGCCGGAGTCAAACCAAGTGTCGATCACTTCTGAGACTCGGGTCATCGAGTCGCCGCATTTTTCGCATTTCAGTTTGATATAATCGATATTCGGCTTATGCAGTTCGAGCTCCTCTGGAACATCGATTCCGTCATTCCGAAGTTGTTCTATTGAACCAACCGCCGTCTTGTGGTTGCAGGATGGATTATCGCAGATCCAGATCGGCAGAGGTGTTCCCCAAAAACGTTCCCGAGACAGCGCCCAGTCAACATTATTCTCTAACCAATTGAGCATCCGTCCGACTCGAATTTCATCGGGATACCAATTAATGGCATTGTTATTTTTTATCAACTGCTCTTTAAATTGAGTAGTTTTGATATACCAGCAATCTCGAGAGATATATATCAACGGCGAATCACAACGCCAGCAGAAAGGATAGTTATGAATATAAGCTTCGGTTTTTAATAATTTACCGGAGTCTTTTAAATCTTTTGTGATCTCAGGATCAGCATCTTTAAAATATTTATTGGCATATTTACCAGCAGATTCAATAAAATAACCATTTCCAGTAACAGCCTGAAGCACTGGAAGACCGCATTTTTGGCCGATTTCGTAATCATCCGCACCATATCCGGGGGCAATATGGACGATTCCAGAGCCATCTTCCATCGTAACAAAATCGCCATTGATCACATAAAAAGCCTTGTCTGCCTTATCTTTAAAGGTATCAAAAATCGGAACATACTTTCTATTCAGGAATTCTGAACCTTTCTTAACTTCAATAATGGTAGCACCTTCCCCGAGAATCTTGGGGGTCAAAGCCTCGGCAAGAACAAGCTTCTCCCCTTTGAATTCAACAAGAGCATAGCTGGCGTCGGCACGCATACAAAGGGCGGCGTTTGATGGTAGTGTCCAGGGAGTAGTTGTCCATACCAGATAAGAGAAGTCAGCATCGGCCGCTTTGACCTTAATAAAGACCGAAGGGTCGGATACTTCGGCATACCCCTGGGCGACTTCATGACTGGACAGCCCAGTTTCGCATCGGGGGCAGAATGGTACCGTTTTGAATCCTTTATATATTAAATCCCGATCAAAGTAATTTTTCAAAATCCACCAGACCGATTCAATATATTCACTGGTAAGGGTCACGTAGGCATCCTCAAGGTCAAGCCAGTATCCGATTTTGTGGGTAATATCGTTCCATTCGTCAAGATATTTAAAAACTGATTTTTTGCATTTGGCATTAAATTTCTCAATACCGTATTCGACTACTTTGGCTTTGGTATCAAGATTAAGAGCTTTTTCCACCTCGATTTCCACCGGTAGCCCATGAGTATCCCAGCCGGCCTTACGGTCAACGCGGAATCCCTTCATTGATTTATAACGGCAGATAACATCCTTGATCGTTCTGGATATTGTATGGTGCACTCCCGGTCGGCCGTTTGCAGTAGGCGGGCCCTCATAAAAAGCAAAATGAGGACGGTCCTTGGCGGCCGTGAGAGATTTTTTAAATATTTCTTCGTCATCCCAGAATTTGAGAACTTTCTCTTCAAGTTTCGGGATGGTAAAATCTTTTAGTTGGTCAAATTTCATTTTATAATCACCGCAAATATATGTTTAAAGCCTGATAATTTAACTTCTTTATCGGGTTAAGTAAAGGGAAAATTAAGAGATATTGAAACAGAATAATAGATTATTTTTCTAATACTGTTATAATAATTTGTAACTCAATTTTTAAATATTCAGTTTCTGCTTGATTTGGATATAAAGAAACTTGATTATTAGGAGATGAATTCTTTTAATCGACGCTCATTGGCCGTGATATTTTTTACCGGCCTGCTAATAGTGATTGTGAATCTGACCTGGTGGTTGTTTTATGCCCAAACTGAAAACAGTTTTGAAGAACAACTATCCCGTCGGCTTACCTCACTTGTGTCACTGGGGGCGTCGGGACTGGATGCTGAAACTGTTTCTACTCTTGCCGATGGCTATCTCTCTGGCTATGAAAAAGCGCTTGATAAACTGGAGCAGATCAAAACGGTTGATTCGTTGTCCGAAGTATTTATTCTTGACACAGAATATAATTATCTGGTGACAACATCATTTGATGAAGATTCTATTTATTATTTAGTCTCGCTAAACAGAGATGCTATCGACTCTATCTTTTTTAATAGAAGCGATGAATATTTACCATCGGTTTCGGCCAGTTACCAAACCGATGATTTTATTCTAAAGTCCGCCTTTGCCCCTCTTTTTGACAGCACTGGCGAAGTCCGGGCTGTGCTTGGTATTGAAGCCGATGTTGACTATACCGATGATCTTTTTAGTCTGCGACGTTCCCTCTATATATCAACCGCCGTCTCAGTGGGATTTGGTCTTTTATTTGGAATACTGTTTTTTATGGTCCATAGGAAAATTGGTTTGGCCGAACGCTCGATTATGCTCTCACAGTCGCAGGCAAATCTGGGACGGATGGTGGCGGTAGTGTCACATGAGGTGAAAAACCCATTGATGATTATGCGGGCATCGGCAGAAAGTCTTAA
Source organism: Candidatus Zixiibacteriota bacterium (assembly GCA_024230695.1). The sequence goes on along the minus strand of JAAERC010000561.1, from coordinate 9,047 downwards.
AAAAGAAAGTAATAAACCGGAGGCTGATTTTATTATAGAGGAGATCGATCGTCTTAATCAGATAGTCAGTGGATACCTCGGTTTTGCCTCTGGTAAGTTGATTCTAAAAACAAAACTGATAGACATAAATGAGTTAGTTACTGAAATAATTACCAAATTTGCTCCCCGATTAAACAATGAAAATATTCTACTGAAATTTGAATCGAAAAATGAAATAGAAGATAAGAAAAATAATAATGTATTGGCTGATCCGATTGCCTTACGGCAGGTGATTATAAATCTGATTCTAAATGCATCAGATGCCTTGGCTGATTCGACTAACCCGGAAATAAAATTGGATATTAAACATTATATAAATAAAACACATATATATGTATCTGATAATGGCCCCGGAATTGATAAAAAAATAATAAAAAATATTTTTGAGCCGTTCTATACAACTAAAACAACAGGTTCCGGACTTGGGCTATTTCATACACGGAAACTAATGGAAGCGATGAGCGGAACAATAGATGTCGAAGTTGATGATAAAAAACAAACGACGTTTGTATTATCTCTGCCATCTGCCGATAAGGAAAAATAGATATGTCAAAAAATATTCTTGTTATAGATGATGAACGGAAGATGACCGTTTTGATTGAAAACGCCCTTAATAATGAGGGGTTTGTTGTCACATCATCCAATTCATCCGAGTCGGCACTGAAACTTATTGAAGAACATTCATATGATATAATTATCACAGATCTTTCGATGCCCAAAGTGACCGGAATTGATATTCTTGAGAAGGCGAAACAAAAAGGCGGGGGAGATGTTATTCTGATGACAGCTTTTGGGTCGGTTGAATCGGCTGTTCAGGCGATGAAAAACGGTGCCGCCGATTATATTCAGAAGCCGTTTCCAATGGATGAGCTGGTTATATTGTGTCAACGGTTGTCCGAAAAACAGGCACTTTCAGGTCTTTCCAAGCTGATGGCAGGCGATCTCAAAAATCTTACTTCTGATAATTTTATTGGAAAATCATCGGCTGCGGCAAACATGCTCGATATGATTTCAAAAGTCGCCCCGACCGATACCAGCGTTTTACTGTATGGTCGTTCCGGCACTGGTAAAGAGTTGGCCGCTCGTATGGTCCATGAAAATTCAACTCGGAAAGATAAGCCATTTATTGCGGTCAACTGTGCCGCTTTGACCGAGACATTATTGGAGTCAGAACTTTTTGGCCATGAAAAAGGAGCTTTTACCGGAGCGGTCTCGCAAAAACGGGGACGGTTTGAACTGGCTGACAGCGGTACAATTTTTCTTGATGAGATAGGAGAGACCTCAGCGGCTTTGCAGACCAAGCTGTTACGGGTTTTGGAAGAAAGGCAATTTGTTCGGGTTGGTGGGGTTGATAATGTGGAAGTTGATGTTCGAATTATTGCGGCCACAAATCGGAACCTTAAAGAGGAAATCAAAAACGGCAATTTTCGCGAGGATCTGTATTTCAGATTAAACGTTTTCCCGGTTGAGATCCCGACTTTGGTCGAGCGGATTGATGATGTAAAAGAGCTATCAGAATATTTTCTTAAGAAAAAAAAATATGCTTTTCCTGATCTATCTGATGAATCGTTGGGGCTTCTTAAGTCATACGATTGGCCGGGTAATATCAGAGAGTTGAAAAATATATTGGAACGAGCGATGATTTTGGCCTCAGGAAAAAAGATCGAGATCGAGCATATTGGAATCGAGGATGAAACTGAGCGGGCACCGCTTGATGTTGATTTTTCAAAAGATTCATCCAGCGGACTGGAAGACGCCGAGAAACATATGATTGAGGATGCCTTGAAAAAGGCGGGTGGTAATAAAACAGATGCGGCCAAACTGCTGAAAATTACGAGGCGGCGACTATATTCAAGGATGAAATACCACTCAATAGGTGGACATTGACGGCCAAATAGTACCAGAAGGTACGAAATTAGGTTTGAGAAAGTCGGCTTGTGATTATAAGTGATTGTTGTGCAATAGATTCTATTGTTTTTTGTTTTGGCACGATAGTTGATGTTTATTTCTCTGAATTGAAAAAAGAAAAAAAGGAGAAAAAAATGAAAAAATTGCCAAAAATGTTAATAGTTACTTTAGTTATTGCAGTGCTGATACCATCGTTTGTTTATAGCCAGCAACAACAACAGCAGACTCGAAATCGTTTTGACCAAGAATTTGGAATAACTAATGAGGTTATCAACCAGGCCCGGAATATAATTTCCAGCTCAGGAATTGATAAGGGCAGTGAGTTATTAAAGCTGGCCGAAAAGATTCAAACTCAGTCCCGAAATATGGGAATGGGAGGGAATTTTACGAGTGGTATTATTTTAACGAAAAGCGCCAGAGATAAGGCCAAAAATGCCGCTTTACTCAATCGACAGTCTAATGAAAATGAAAATTTGGTTCGTCGCCAAATTGAGAAAACCGATAAACTTCTTGATAGAGTAAGAGCAAATATGCCCAACGATGTCGGGAATAAAATAGAATCGCTCTATAATACAGCCCAGGAAAATCAACGTCGTGCCCGGGAATTCTATCATAATCAACAATTACGACCAGCTCTCAAGTTGTCGCGACAGGTCGAAAACAGGCTGAAACGCCTGATAGAACGGGTTAAAGAGACAAATGGGGATCAGGATCGTTTACGTAATCAAATTGAAAGACTTGAAAATAAAATCATTCGCGTTGAAAATTTGATGGAAAATTGCGGAAATAATCAAGCCGAACAGATCTTGAATGAGGTCAGAAACAGGTTTGCAAAGATCAAGAGCAATCAGGATAATATAGGATTTAAGGCAATTGAAAACAGGCTTCGAGGAATGAATCAACGCCTTAATTCAGCTATTGAAATGTGCCAGGATAATGATATTCAGACCGAGAAGCTAAATAGATTAAAAGCAGATTTCGACCGGGTTGCTGGTTTAATTAGAGAAAGCGGCGATAAAAGAGCTCAAAAACTGCTCAAAACCGCCAATAAAAATCTGAATAAAGCCGAGCGTTTTTGCCTTTCTGGAGATTCTGAGGCCTGTGCCGCAAATATCAAGGCGGCTCAGATAAGCTTGAGAAAGGCCAAAAAAATGGCGGGGTTATAGAGTTTGAGACAAATAATTCGATTGATATATCTGGCACTTAGCCTTTATATAATTAATGCCGGAGTTGTTATTGCTGACAGCTCCGGCGGTTTTGATTTACGGGCCGGTATTGGATATGACTATATCTCGCAGGAGTATTTTCTTGAGTCTGAGGATACCTATTTAGACCCGGATTCATCACTAAAATCAGCCTTATTAAAGAAAGATTATCTTGACGATAAGAAAGGTTTTTTCTATTTGGGTTATTCTTCTGATTCCGAAAATAGTAAAAATATCGACCAAAATTATGAAATTGGATGGGAACAGACCGGTGAATTATTTCGTATTTTGGGCACCGCACGGATAGGAAAAACTTTGCATAAAAGCCAATTTGTAGGTAATTTTCGATTAGAATTAAAGGAAAATTATAAGGGGACCGCCGACCCCGGAGAAGAGCTTGTTATCCTAAATAGCAATTTTGATTACCGTTATCGGCTTTCAAATATGGTTGATTTACGCTCAAAAATCTATTCAGAAAGTGTCAGATTTGACACAGTTGAATCATATATTTATAACTATTCAAGATATGGAATTGAGCTCGGTTTTAACTATTTTACGCCCAATTTTAATTCTATTTCCTTTAATTCGGCCTTTGAAATCAGAGATGTTCCTGATTCAAACCAACTTGATTATGCTCTTTTTCGAGGAAATTTGGGCTATTTTGGGTCAGTTTTTGGGGCTTATTTAACCGCCGATTTGGGATTTGAATCAAGGAATTATAACCAATTAGACAACCGGGAAAACTATTTTTTGATAAGCCTTAATGCTGATACCAAGATGCCGCTGGGCGAAAATTACTTTCTGAGGGCCAGACAAAATGTGGAATATTTCAATTTTTCGCAAAATGATTTCATAAATGATGATTATTATTTGGCTCGTTTTGGCCTTTTTGCGGGACAGAGTTTTGGCCGTTTTTCGGCATTATCAACCTTTATAGGACCCGAAATAGAGCTTCTGAATACCGACTCAGATTACTCAAATGACGATGATTATACTGAAATTATGGCTATTTTTGGGCTCGATTATTTTGGATCGAAAGGGCTGTTTTTGATGGTTGAAAACAAATTTGGAAAGCGGATCTACCGAAATAAGTCAATTTACAGGTCCGAATTTCTGTTTGAAAGAGCCAATATTATTGGAAGTATGGGACTGTTTGGCGGCCTGAATCTCGATATTTTGCTGTCATTTGATCTCGAATTTCATGACACCCAGAGCGATAATAGCCGCCTGTATTTGATCTCAGGAGGCCTTTCTTATAGGTTCTAACCCTCTCTCTTTGATTACAATTACATCTTCAAATTGCCTGTTTTGTGGAGCAAAAACGATAAGAGTTTGTGAAAAAAATCACATAAATTATCCCAAATATTACTATATATTCAATATATTTTGGCTCATTTATATGAAAGAATGTGAAATAATTCACATGATACAATGGCTTATTAGCTATCTTTTGAAGATTATGGCCATTTCAAAAGGCCTATATTTTTGGTTTTAAATCAATATATTACCCGTTTTTTATTGTTTGATATGTCAATATATTGTGACATGTTTTTAATTCAAAACGGCGAGATTGTGAAAATTATCACAATATAAGGTCGTTTATGATTACCTGATATCCTCTATGCTACTTCGTTCAAGTGAGTGAATTTGTGAAAAAAATCACATAGTTGATATATTTGGGGAGATTGATATGGAAAATTCTGAGGCTAATTGCTATATCTAGGTTTGAATATTCTGTGTCTGGATCGGTTGAGATTTTGACAAATTCAAGATATCAAATATGGCGTTGAGAGCTGGGCTGATCGATTGATTATGAACAGTTTTATAGAAAAATTGATGGTTTGTGATAAAATAATCGCGAATATGAGTATTAATTTTGTGTCGTATTTTGGGTCATTTTCACTAATTGTATTACTACGAATGATAGTATTTGCGATTATTTTGAATTATATTAAAATAATTCTTGACAAATAGGAATTATATGTTATATAGGGGCTGTCCAGGGAATAGTTGTGTTATAGAATCACTTCTGTTAAGCGGCTGACGCACCTTTTGTAAGGTTATACTGGTTATAAGCTTACAGTTTTCATAAGCTCTTATCGACAAGCCTTTAAAATATTTTAAGATGGTGATAGGATGGGAACATCTTGTAATCATTTTAATATTTCCAAAAACAAAGCTTAATCCTTTCTTTTTAAAGAACATTTTCAAGTTCTTTAAGACTTCTGGTTTATTCAGACTTCTTATAAATTTGAAGATTGTAATCTTTTTATAGAAAGATTGAGGCGAGGTTAATCCGACACCTCGTCTGTAGCACAAGTTCGGAATCTAATGGGATATTTTTTAAATCTGATTTAAAAGATACCTATTACTTAATTTAGTTTAATGAACCTTTAAATTGTTTAAAGGAGCATTATAATGATGCAAAAAAGAAAATCGTATTTATCTTTGTTGCTGGCTTCATTCTTACTCCTTTTCACGTATTCGTTCGCATCTGCGCAGGATTACGAGATATCGTTTGAGAACAAAGATGTCCCTCGTTGTGTAACAGCTGATATGAGCGTTTATGTGACTAGCATAGATAATCTCGGCGCTTTCGAGGCAATCTTTGAAGTTGGCGGAGATTTTAGCAGTTTTACATTTACTGAAGCCGCTTTAACGCTTTCCACCACTACTATCATTGATGGTAATGTGGTTCGTGTTGCTGGCTATATGGGCGACGTTTTGGCTGATGCCTGCATTACTGCTGGCACAACCACAATCGGAACCCTTCATTTTGATACTGAAGATCTCTGCACAGGAGCTATTACTGTAGTCAGTGCTACTGTCGATGATCCGTTTACGCATGGTTCGTTGTTTGTTGGTTGTGATCCTATTGTTGAGATTACTCCTGATTTTGACGACGGCTTGTTAACAATAGTTAATCAATTTCCTGAAATCACTTGTCCTGATGATCAGACTGTCCACTTTGGTGAAACAGTTACATTTGGTATAACATTTGAGGATCTTGATGCATGTGAGACTGTTCTATTTAGTCTCGTAGGCGATTCACCTTCAGCAGCAGTTATTGATGCTTTTACCGGTGACGTTACTTGGGCGACCGGCGGAGAAGATGTTTGTGATAACTACTTCACCGTTGTTGCGACCGATAAATGTGGCGATGCCGATAGTTGCGAAGTTTACGTTTGTGTCCAGAACACTCCGCCACTATTTGGCGATGAGATGTGGGCTGGCTGGAAAGACGATGCTGATGTTGTTATCAACGTCACAGGCGACATTCCGGTTACAGACGTGATTTATACCACTTTGGGTATTGAGCTAATTGGCGGCGTAAATGCCGAAGATCAGGGACCATATCTTGGTCCTTCAGCTCTTAATTATTCAATGCTTAGCTTTGATGGCCCGACCACTTTTGGTACCGGACTTGTTGTTGACGGTCCTACGGGTGAATGGAGCTGGGATATTGCTGGATTTGACATGGGCTACACTGGTGATTTCACCCTTTGTATTCTTGTTGATGATGGCGCAGAAACTTGCACACCTTGCAGTCCTGAAAATGCTGATACCTTATGCTTTGACATCCATGTCACTGGTTTCTATGTTGACATCGAAGATGAACTTGGCGATGAAGGTAAAGGCGTCTTGATGGGCTCAACTGCAACTGTTTCGATTACAATGAATCCGCTTGGCGTTGGTCCTGATCCTATTGGTGGTTTTGATTTCCTCGTTGCTTATGACGCTTCAGCTCTGGCCGCTTTATTAGTGACCCCGGGCTCGGCTCTAACTGACACCGAAGGAAATCTTGAAGAATTTGAATACTTCACTTATCGTTTTGTCGATAACTGCGGTGGCGGTTGCCCAACAGGCTTACTGCGTATCGTCGGTTTGAGAGAAACCAATGATGGTATTCTTAACACCAATGACCATGTTTATGGTGGAGTAGATGCTGACCTGGCTTATATGAACTTCCAGGTTTCCAGTGATCTGAATTACGAATGTCAGATTGTGCCAATTCGTTTCTACTGGCGCGACTGTGGCGATAACACCCTTTCAGATACTACTGGTAACTTCCTCTATCTGGCCAACCAGGTTATTGATCCTGATTGGGGAGAGATCATAGACGATGGTGACTTTGGTTACTATGGTCCGGAAGAAGACTGTTATGATATCGTTCAGGCTGGCGATCCAGAAGAAGAAGAAGTTTTCAAGGGACCGCTTGGCGCGGTTATCTTTGAAAATGGTTTCGTCAAGATCATCTGTAAGAAAGAAATTGATGATCGTGGTGATATCAACCTGAATGGTATTATGAATGAAGTTGCAGACGCTGTTGTCTTCACCAACTACTTTATTGCTGGTGGAGCGGCCTTCACTATTAATCCTGCTGGTCAGACTGCGGCCACAGATATTAATGCTGATGGCACACCGCTTTCAGTTGCTGACCTTGTTTATCTCATAAGAATCATCATTGGCGATGCTCTTCCTTATGCTGATAACCTTGGCAAGCTTGCTCCAGAACAGATCACCATTGAAGTCACTGACAACAATGTTAATCTGAGTGGAACTGAAGTTGGTGCGGCTCTGTTTGTCTTTGACAATGAAATTCTTCCTACTCTCGCTGATAATGCCAATAATATGACTATTAGACATGGTTATATTAATGGTAATACTCATGTTCTTGTTTATAACATTGGACGTGAAGTTCTCAGTGCTGGTAGTATTTTCAGCGTTGAAGGTGATGCCAATCTGGTTCGTGTTGAAGCCTCCGATTATTTCGGTGCTCAGCTCGAAGTTGCTATGAAGCTTGTACCGGATAACTTTGCTCTCTTGCAGAACTATCCTAACCCGTTCAACCCTGAAACCGTTATTGGATATGCTTTACCAGTTGCTTCTAACTGGAACATCTCCATCTATAACGTTTCTGGTCAGCTGGTTAAGGACTTCTCAGGATACAGTGAAGCTGGTAACTACCAGGTTATCTGGGATGCTACTGATGTTGCTAGTGGAATGTATTTCTACAAATTCACTACTGACGAATTCAGTGCGACTAAGAAAATGGTACTTCTGAAATAACGTCTAGCCTGACTCTAATTTCAGAAACACACCATATAAAAAGCCCCCCTTACGGGGGGCTTTTTTATATGAGAAATATTTATGGTCAGATTAAAAACTATGAAAATGACAAAATTGCCAATTAAATTATGAACGAATAATAGTCAGTATCTTTTCGAGTTTTTCATCTAAAATCTCTTTTGAGACCGCCTCGCCATTTAATCTTAATAGCGGCTCAGTATTCGATGGCCGGACATTAAACCAGAAATCCTCATAAGCGACACTGACTCCGTCCATTTGATCGATTTCGGCATCAGAACAGAATTCTGTGATTTGCTCGATTTTTTCCTTTACAGAATCAACCTTTGTATTAATCTCGCCCGATCTGAAATATGGGTCGATTTCGGCAATTTTTTCATGCAATTGAACATTTCCGCGGCTTAAGAGATCAAGACAGACCAAAAATGCTATTAGTCCCGAATCTGAAAACCAGAAATCCCTGAAATAGAAATGACCGGAATGCTCACCGCCAAATATCGCGTTATGTTTTTTCATTAACGGCTTTATCAGGGCGTGTCCTACGCGGGTTTTAATCGCTTTTCCGCCCCTGCGTTCTACCAGTTCCGGCACCGCCTTTGAGCAGATAAGATTGTATAAAATAGTCTCGCCCGGATTTTTTTTGAGGAGATTGTCGGAAACCAAAGCGGTAACCATATCGCCGCCGACCTGATTTCCAAATTTATCAACCAGAAACATCCGGTCAGCATCGCCGTCAAAAGCAACACCAAAATCGGCTTTTACTTCAGCGATTTTTTTCTGTAGATCAACTAGATTTTCAAGTTCTAT